>JAFUWR010000387.1 GCA_017471125.1 Clostridia bacterium
CGGGTCATCGGCGAGATGGACCGCTTCACCGTGCCGATGCTGCTGCACCAGTACGCCATCTACATGCACGAGGGCACCCAGTACCAGGTGGAGGAGCTGGACTTCGACGACAAGAAGGCGTACATCCGCCGGGTAGACGTGGGCTACTACACCGACGCCGACCTGACCACCAGCCTAAAGGTGCTGGACGAGTTCGAGCGCGAGCCGTCGGGACCCATCGAGCGGGCGCGGGGCGAGGTGCTGACCTCCTCCATCGTGACGGTGTTCAAGAAGATCGCCTTCGACACCCACGAGAACCTGGGCTGGGGGCCGGTGACGCTGCCGGAGCTTGAGATGCAGACCACGGCCTGCTGGTGGATACTGCCCGAGGACCTGGAGGAGCGCTACGAGCGCGAGCCCCTGAAGAACGCCATGGTGGGCCTGTCCCACCTGCTGCGCCACATCGCGCCCATCTACCTGATGTGCGCGCCCCAGGACATCAGCGTGGTCTACCACGTGAAGGACACCTTCACCGGCCGACCCACCATCTACCTGTACGACTCCGTGCCGGGCGGCATCGGCCTGTCCGACAAGGTCTACGAGATGGAGCGCGCGCTGTTCAGCCGGGCGCGGGAGCTTCTCGACGCCTGCCCCTGCCGGGACGGCTGCCCGAGCTGCGTGGGCGCGGCGGCGGGACCGGGGGCCAAGGTCACCCTGCGGCGGCTGCTGGACGAATTATTGACATCGGAATAAACCGACTTCGGTATGTTTTTACCGACTTTGGTCTATTTTATAATCAACGGGAGGTTTTGGACATGGCTGGCAACGTGAATGTGTACACTTCTGAGGACATGAAGTTCGAGAACCTGAGCAAGAACCCGCTGACCCTGGTGGATTTCTGGGCGACCTGGTGCGGCCCGTGCCGCATGCTGTCCCCCATCGTGGAGGAGCTGGCCGCGGAGACGCCGGACGTGGTGTTCGCCAAGGTGGACGTGGATGAGAACATGGAGCTGGCGACGGGCCTGCAGATCACCGGCGTGCCCACGCTGATGCTGTTCAAGGACGGCAAGCTGGTGGAGCGCATGGTGGGCGTGCAACCGAAGGAGAACATCAAGAAGATCATCGACGCGCACAGGTAAATGACGAACGGGGCCGCCTCCACAGGCGGCTCTTTCCAAAAGGAGGTCATCCCATGAAGCTCTATGACGCCGCCTGGCCGGAGATCTTAAATCGCCAGGACGAGCTGCTCGTATTCCCCCACCCCATCGAGAACCACGACGCGCTGACCCTCGGCCTCTACGCCATCGAGCAGGCCAAGGCCTTCGGCTACGCCTTCGCCATCCGCGTCATCGTCAACGGGGCCGTCGCCTTCTCCCACCAGATGGACGGCACCGGCCTGGAGCACGACTGGTGGATGGACAAGAAGCTGAACACCGCCCGGGAGACGGGCATCGCCACGCTGCGGCTCTACTGCGAGGTGGAGGCCGGCCTGCGGGAGAAGCCCGCGTTCCTCGAAAACCTCGCGAGCTACGCCATCGACGGCGGCTGCGTGCCCATGCGCACCGCCGACGGCCACGTGTTCGGCTATGTGGAGGCCTCCGGTGCGCCCCATCAGTACGACCACGAGGTCGGCACCCGCGCCATCGCAAGGTTCCTTGGAATAGACGTGCCGTCTTTGGTGTAACGGACATATTTATCGCCCGAGGGCGCATGCGCCCTCGGGCGATCATCATGTCGTCCCGCGTTTGACCAGGGTCTCCTTCAACACCGGGATGTCCTCCTTGACGGTCTTGTAGACATCCTCGAAGCGTATGTCGCCATACTGATGGGCGGCGATGTTCCGAAACCCCCGTATCGCCTTCCACGGTATGTTGGCCATGGAGGCGAGATAGTCCTCCGTAAAGGACTTGGACAGTTCGCCGATGTTGATGAGGCTCATCACGATGGCCTTCTGGCACATCCTGTCACCGAAAAGCTCCCCGGGCTGTCGATCGGTCATGAACGCTTCGATGTCGGCGATCTCATCGAGCATCTTCCTGCGGACCTTGTTGTTTCTCTCCCTATGCTCCATACATGCGCACCGTCCTGTCGATGGTCAGCCCGTCATCCTGCCTGCGGGGCAGCTTCACGATGTCCACGTCCATATCCAGCAATTCGGCGAGGGTCTCGCGGAAGCCGCAGATGTGCAAAAGCGAGGTCGGGTTTTCATTGAACTCCACGAGGAAGTCCACGTCACTGCTCTCGTCCGCGGTGCCGTCCGCGTAGGAGCCGAACAGCTCCACCCGCTTGACGGGGTACTGGGCCGCGGCGGTCCGGACGGCCTGCGCGATCATATCCAGCGTGGGCATGGCGGCGGCCTCCTTTCAAATCATATCTTTCTTCGATTATACCACAGCCCCGCAGTTTCATCAAGCGCCATCCATAGCCACGCCCCGGCCACATTCCCTCCCCATTTGCGCAGTTTCGGTAAAAAAGCGCGGATGCGGTGAGAAATTAACAGTGGGTGTGGTATACTATTATAGATATGGTGTCGTCCCGCGGGGGCGACGTCGGCGGAACGGTCACGCCGCGAAAGAGGCGGCGTCAGATAGATCATATTGCGGCATCCGGCCACGGAGGGTGACGGCGGAAAGGGCACGGCATACAGGTCGTGTCCCTGCGGTCATGACGCGGTCCGGGTCTCCGCGCAGCATAAATCAAAAAACAAGGAGGCTGTGCTTTGAGCAAAAAAAACAATAAAGAAGCAAGGCTAAAGATCATACCGCTGGGCGGTCTGGGCGAGATCGGCAAAAACATGACGGTGGTGGAGTACCGCAACGACATCATCGTGGTGGACCTGGGCTCCATCTTCCCGGCGGAGGACATGCCGGGCGTGGACCTGGTCATCCCGGACACGACCTATTTGCAGCAAAACAGCGACAAGATCCGCGGGTATTTCATCACCCACGGCCACGAGGACCACATCGGCGCGGTGCCCTACGTGCTGCGCTCCGTGCCCGCCCCGGTATACGGGACGAAGCTGACGCTGGCCCTGTGCGAGCACAAATTGAAGGAGCACCGGCTGATGGGCGTGGCCCCGCTGAACGTGGTGTCGGCGGGCGACGTCGTCAAGGCGGGCTGCTTCACCGTGGAGTTCATCCACGTCAACCATTCCATCGCCGACGCCTGCGCGCTGGCCATCCGCACGCCCGTGGGCACCGTCATCTTCACCGGCGACTTCAAGGTGGACTACACGCCGCTGGACGACACCCCCATCGACCTGGGCCGCTTCGCGGCGCTGGGTCAGGAGGGCGTGCTGGCCCTGTTGGCGGACTCCACCAACGTGGAGCGCCAGGGCTACACCATGTCCGAGCGCAAGGTGGCCGCCACCTTCAACCAGCAGATGTCCCGCGCCACGGGCCGGGTCATCATCGCCATGTTCGCCTCCAACGTCAAGCGCATCCAGGCGGTGGTGGATTCCTCCGTGCGCTACGGGCGCAAGGTCTGCATGATCGGGCGCAGCATGGTCAACGTGTCGAAGATCGCCTGCCAGCTGGGATACCTCAAGATCCCAGAGGGCAGCCTCATCACCACCGACGACCTGGACCGCTACCCGGACGACAGGATCACCGTCATCACCACCGGCAGCCAGGGCGAGCCCATGAGCGGCCTTTCGCGCATGGCCTTCGCGGAGCACCGGAAGCTGGAGATCCGGGAGAGCGACATGGTCATCATCTCCGCGAACCCCATCCCCGGCAACGAGAAGTCCGTGTCCCGGGTCATCAACCAATTGATCCGCATCGGGGCCAACGTGATCTACGAGGCCCTGGCGGAGGTCCACGTGTCCGGCCACGCCTGCCAGGAGGAATTGAAGCTCATCCACTCGCTGGTGAAGCCCAAGTACTTCATCCCGGTCCACGGCGAGTTCCGGCACCTGTACCACCACGCGAACCTGGCCCGCTCCCTGGGCATGCCCGACGACAACGTGCTGACCGTGGAGATCGGCGACGTGATCGAGCTGGGCCCGGATTCCATCGACGTCACCGGCGTCGCGCCCAGCGGCAACGTGCTGATCGACGGCCTGGGCATCGGCGACGTGGGCGCGGTGGTGCTGCGGGATCGCAAGCACCTGGCCGAGGACGGCCTGCTGATCGTGGTCATGGGCCTCGATCACGAGCTGGGCACCGTGGTGTCCGGCCCGGACATCATCAGCCGCGGCTTCGTGTACGTGCGGGAGTCCGACGAGCTGGTGGAGGGCGCCCGGGAGGCCGCCGTCCGCGCCATCGACGCCTTCGGCCCCATCGACTCCACCGACTGGAACCGGCTCAAGAACGACGTGCGCGAATCGGTGCAGCGCTACATCTACGACGCCATCAAGCGCAACCCGATGATATTGCCCATCATCGTGGAGATTTGAGGAGACAGACCATGAACCCCTACGACCAGGCCCACGCGCTGGCCCGCGCGCTGAAGGACAGCGAGGAATACAAGGAGTATATGCGCCTAAAGGCCGTCGCCTACGACGACGGCACCAACAAGGCGCTGCTGGACGAATACAAGAAATTGCAGTTCCGCCTCCAGGCCAAGCTGGCGGCGGGCGAGAGCATGCCCCAGGAGGACGCCCAGCGGCTGACGCAGATCGGGGCGCTCCTCCAGTTCAACCCGGACGTCAGCGCCTACCTGATGGCGGAGTTCCGCTTCCAGCGGATGCTCTCGGACATCTTCAAGATCCTGGCCGACGTGGCGGGCGTAGATCTGGACATGCTGGCCCAGGGATGATCCATCCCACCTTTGGAGGATAACATGGCGAAGAACAAGCGCAGGCGCGAGGCGAAGAAGCGCGACCCCGGCTTCAAGTCGGAGCGATACAGCATCCGCGCCCTGCATGAAGATCGGGCCTACGGCCTTTACTGGTACGCCTGGCTTTGGAAGGTGATCCGGCCGGTGCTGATTTTCCTGTGCAGCGCCCTGCTGGTCATCGGCATGGTGTCCGTGGGCTACCAGCGCGTCTACGACCAGTTCCTGGCCCCGGTCAGCGACAGCGCCGAGCTGGTGACCTTCCACATCGAAAACGGCGACTCCGCCACGGCCATCGCCCGCAAGCTGGAGGAGGCGAACCTGCTGCGCAACCGCAGCGTGTTCCGCTACCTGGTGCAGTTCCGCGGACTGACCAACCAGTTGAGCTACGGCAACTTCCGCCTGTCGCCCAGCATGAACGTCAACGAGATCATCGAACAGCTCACCAACGGCAGCCAGACCAACGAGCGGGTCATCACCATCGTGCCGGGCTGGACCTGCGAGGACATCGCGGACTACCTGGTCGGCATCGAGGCGCTGGAGAGCCGGGACGAGTTCCTCGCGCTGTGCAACGACGTGGACCTGTTCGTGGGCAACTCCTACGGCCTGCGCGACGCCCAGAACAACGCGGCGCTCACCGGCCGAAAGTACGCCCTCGAGGGCTACCTGGCCCCGGACACCTACCGCGTGTTCGTCACCGCCACGGCGGAGAGCATCATCCGCACGCTCCTGAACCAGGACAACACCGTGCTGGACGAGGTGTTCTACGCCGATCACACCGAGTACTACGCCGACGACGAGGGCAACTTCCACGAGGTCGAGCGCTACGAGACGAACCTGGGCATGGACCAGATCGTCACCCTGGCCTCCATGATCGAGAAGGAGGCCGCCACCAAGGAGGACTACGCCCGGGTGGCCGCGGTGTTCTACAACCGCCTGCGGCTGGGCATGAAGCTGGAGAGCGACCCCACCGTCACCTACCTCTCCGGCATCAGCAAGCTGGCCCTGTCCGACGCCGACATCGCCGACAGCACCCCCTACAACACCTATGTGGTGCCCTCGCTGCCGGTCGGACCCATCTGCAACCCGTCCCAGGCCGCGCTGGAGGCCGCCATGGCCCCGGACATGGACTACATCAACGAGAATTACCTCTACTTCTGCGCCACCGAACCCACCTCCGGCGTGCTGGCCTTCTCCAAGACCCAGGCCGAGCACGAGGCCCTGGTCGCTCAGTACCGCCCGCTCTGGGAGGAGTACGACCGCCAGCGGGCGCTGGAAAGGGAAGCGGCAAACGAGCAGTAACAGGAACAGAAACAGGGAACGGACGCGCGGGCATGCGATCCATTCCCTGTTTTGTTGTGTGCCGAACGAGCGCGGGCGATGGGGGCATCGCCCCTACCGCCGCATGGACTATCCCTTTACTTCATGACCCCGAGGGCGACAAGCGTCTCGTAGGTCGGCGTGCCGGTGACGGTCAATCCCTGGGCCTGCTGGTATGCACTCAAGCTGCTTCGGGTGTTGTTGCCCATCACCCCGTCGGGCGTACCGCAGTCGTAGCCCGCCGCGTTCAATGCCTGCTGTGCGGCCTTGATGATATTCGCTTCGACGAACACCTGCAAGCGGTTGGCCTCGGGCGCAGGGGTCTCCGCGGGGGCAGCTTCCTCTGTCGCCGGCGCTTCCTCGGGCACCTCCATGAGCCCTGTTGCGAAGCGTCTGACAGGCGTGAAGCTGTCGTCGCATTTTACGAGGTAATAAGACGGTATCTCGTTGAACGTATTGTCCGTCTTCCGCAAGAACCATGCGTAATAGCCCTGGCTGATCTTCACGACGCGATAGGTCAGTGGAACGAAGGGCGGCTCCTCGTGAAGCAGGAGGCCGTCGGAAAACGAATAGCGTTCTCGCCCGTTGTTGCTCCCGCCGAGCTTCATATTGCCGTTCTCGAAAATGTACTCAAAGGGCATCCTGTATGCATCCTTAGCATTGATGAGCAGGAATTTGCCCCATATCTCGGCGTTCAACTGTGCGTTGTTCAAGACGATGAAGCGATTGTTCTGATAAGAGACATAGGAGAGCGCCGCGTTGATGGCTGTCTGCTTCTTATCGAACGCCCGCGTCTGCTTTCTGTCCGTCAGCAATCCGAAATAATTGGACAGGTTCTGGTTCTCCATGCAGAGGTCGAGATAATCCGCGGAGGATTCGTAGGGCTTCAACAGCTCGAACAGGTCCTTCGCCAAGCCATATTGATGGCCGGAGAAATAGTCGAGAGCCTGTTGATACAGTACGCCCTTGAGCTCGTTGGCCCGTTTCCTGCTGTCATTGTGATCTCTTAGCTTTCTGAAAATCAGATAGGCCTCCTGATACTGTCCGTCATTTTGCAGGGCAACCGCTTCCTGATATTGCTTCTCCTTTGCCTCCGCTTTCATGAGCTTCTGGCAGGCAGCGATCCTGTCCGCGCAGTCCTTGTAGTCATCCAAACTCTCATAAATACTGATCGCCTGATCGTATTCCCCCGCCTCTTGCAATTCCACCGCGCGGAGGTACTCTTCTTCCCTGGCCGCGGCGAATTGGGCCTCGACCTCGGCACGGATTGCTTCCTCCTGAGCCTTTTGCTCGGCGTCCAGCTCCTCCAGGCGCGTCTCAAGGGCCTGCCGCTTGTCGGCGCAGGCCGCAAGGCGGGACATGCAATCCTTGAACAAGGCCAGCGCCGTATAGCCCTTCTCCGCGCTCTCGTAATCAGAGACGGCGCCCTCCAGGGCGTGGGTATCGGCGGACGCGGGGTCGACGGCGTCCGCGGCGGCTTCGCTGCCCCGCGCGGCGTAATAAGTAACCATCTGCGTGCTGTCCCGGAAGTCCCCCAGTTGGCCGAAGGTCATGACGGCGATGTCGTACATGCCGAGGTCCTCAGCGGCGGCGACGGCCTTGCAGTACATCGCCATTTGCGAGGCGTCCGAATAACCGCCCATGACCTCGAAGCTCGCCCCCGCCCCGGCATAGTCGCCCTGGGCCATCTTGAGCTCGGCCTCGGCGTACATGTTTTGAAGTTCCGCGGTGGCGCTCTCGGCGAGCGCGAACATGGACAGGATCAGCGCAAAGCCGATCAGCAGCGCGATAAAACGCTTCATGGCAGTCCCTCCCATTGATCTCATTACCCATATCTTAACACAAACATGCGTACAATGTATTGCGCGTGAATGTTATAATTGTTAAGGAAAAGGTTTACATAGGACTAAAGCATTTTCCTATTGACTTAATAGGTAAGCTGGTGTATAATGGTCGAAACGAGGAAAGGGGCGACATTCATGTCTAAGATCTATACCAGCGCGGACCAGCTGATCGGGGGCACTCCCCTGTTGGAACTCAAGCACATCGAGGCCGCGGAGGGGCTGAACGCCAAGCTGCTGGCGAAGCTGGAGTACTTCAACCCGGCGGGCAGCGTGAAGGACCGCATCGCCAAGGCGATGATCGACGACGCGGAGGCCCGGGGCGCGCTGAAGCCCGGCGCGACCATCATCGAGCCCACCTCGGGCAACACCGGCATCGGCCTGGCGGCGGTGGCGGCGGCCCGGGGCTACAAGATCATCATCGTCATGCCGGAGACCATGTCCGTGGAGCGCAGGCAGCTGATGAAGGCCTACGGCGCGGAGCTGGTGCTCACCGAGGGCAGCAAGGGCATGAAGGGCGCCATCGCCAAGGCCGACGAGCTGGCGAAGGAGATCGACAACAGCTTCATCCCCGCCCAGTTCGACAACCCGGCCAACCCCAAGGCCCACTATGAGGCCACCGGCCCCGAGATCTGGCAGGACACCGACGGCGAGGTGGACATCTTCGTGGCGGGCGTCGGCACCGGCGGCACCGTCACCGGCGTGGGCCAGTACCTCAAGGCCCAGAAGCCCGGCGTCAAGGTCGTGGCCGTGGAGCCCGCCTCCTCCGCCGTGCTGTCCACCGGCGTGGCCGGGGCCCACAAGATCCAGGGCATCGGCGCGGGGTTCGTGCCCAAGGTGCTGGACACTAAGGTGTACGACGAGATCATCACCGTCACCAACGAGGACGCCTTCGCCACCGGCAAGCAGATCGGCCGGCAGGAGGGCGTGCTGGTGGGCATCTCCTCCGGCGCGGCGGCCTGGGCGGCCATACAGCTCGCCAAGCGACCCGAGAACGCCGGCAAGACCATCGTGGCCCTGTTGCCCGATACCGGCGACAGGTACCTGTCCACGCCGCTGTTCCAGGAATAAATTTTAGTGAAATGAGAACACCCTTCGGGCGCATGCTCGAAGGGTGTTCTCATTTCATGATATATCTTTCCAACGCCTCCGGCGTATCGACGATGACCGTCGCCCCGGCGCGGAGGAGCTCGTCGCGGGTGCGGAAGCCCCAGGTGACGCAGGCGCAGTCGATGCCGGTATTGCGGGCGGTGTCGATGTCCACCTCGGAGTCGCCCACGTAGAGGGTGCGGCGGAGGTCGACGCCCAGCCGGTCGGCGGCGTAGGCGAGCATGTCCGGGGCGGGCTTGCGGGCGATGTCGGGCCGCTCCCCCATGGACAGCAGGGACAGATCGGCGAAGTATTTGTCGTGCAGCGGCTGCACGGCGGTGTCGGGCTTGTTGGACAGGATCGCCAGCTTGAGCCCCGCGTCACGAAGCCGCGCCATCATGGGCACGATGCCGTCGAAGGGGCGGCTGTGGTCGCTGGCGTGGACGGCGTAGTAGGGCTTGTAGTGTCGAAGCAGCGCCTCCACATCGTCCTCGCTCGTGCCCTCGGGCATTACCGAGCGAAGCAGCGTGCCCGCGCCCCAGCCCAGCCTGGGCCGAAGCTCCGCCGCCGTCCATTCCCGCAGGCCGAAATGCCGCATCGTATGGTTCACCGCGTCCGCGATGTCCCGGAGGGAGTCGATGACCGTGCCGTCCAAATCGAAAAAAACAGCTTGATACTTCATGTTCAAAAAAGGCCAACCCCCTTGCGAGGAGGTTGGCGCGTCCATCCCTTGCTTGCAAGTCAAGGGGATTCAACACAGGCACAGCGGAAAAGACGCCGCAGGATCGTCTATATTCGGGTTGAGAATAGTATTACAGGTTCTCCTCGAGGAAAGCCTTCAGGCCGGCGGCAGCCTCGTCTTCGTTGGCGCCGTCGCAGGTGACGGTGACCTCACAGCCCTGCTTCACGCCCAGGCCCATCAGCTTCATGAGCTGGCCCAGGTTGACGGTCTTGCCGTTGGCGGTGATGGTGACGGTGGTATCGGCATAGCTCTTGGCCTTCTTGGCCAGCATGCCGGCGGGACGGGCGTGGATGCCCAGTTCGTCCTTGATGGTATAGGTGAACTGCTTCATGGTATCGTGACTCCTTTGCTGATATTGTCAGGGGACGGGCCCCCTGTCTTTAGGTTGGAAAGATCGGACCGGCGCACCTGCACCACCTCCATGCCGATGGCGCGAAGCTGCTCCACCACGTCCTCGGGCGCGTGCTCGTCGGTGATGACGGTGCCCTTCTTCTCCAGGTGGAAGCTGGCGTAGGCGCTGCTGCGGCCGACCTTGGTGTGGTCGCAGAGGATGTAGTAATCCTTTGCGTGCTCGATCATCGTCTCGTTGATGCCCAGCTCCGACGGGATGCCGCACAGGATCTCGCCGTCCTCGGAGATGCCGGTGCAGCCCAGGAAGGCCAGGTCCGCGTGCACGTCCATCAGGTTGCGCATGGCGAGGTCGCCGGTCAGGATGTGCCGGGAGCCCCGCAGCACGCCGCCGGAGAGCACCACGTCCACGCCGGGGGCGTAGCGGTGCCGCACGGCCATGCTGTTGTTGGTGAACACGCTGACGCGCTTGTCGGCCAGGTAGTCCAGCAGGTCCAGCGCCGTGTTGCTGCCGTTGATGAGCACGCTGCTGCGGTCCTTGACCAGCGAGGCGGCGTACCGCGCGATGCGCTGGCGGCAGGCCTCCACATCGCCCTTCTCGACCTCCACCGTCCCGCGCACGTCCGTGGTCGCGCCGCCGTGAAAGCGGCTGATCTTCCCCCGCTCCTCCAGCGCCTGCAGGTCGCGCCGGACGGTCATGGTGGACACGCCGAAGATCTCACTGAGCTCATCGACGAGCACCTCCTGCCGCTCCCGGATCAGGGCCAGCATTTCGGCGTGGCGGATGTTGACGGACTGGCGATCTCGTTTCATGTGGCGTGGACTCCTTGGGTCAGAGTGAGGCGAGGCGCGCGGGCAATTCGTCGAAGGACGCGATCCGAAGCGCCCCTTCCGGCGGCTGCGCGGCCCTGCCCGCGGGATCGAACCATATCGCCCGCATGCCCGCGCCCAGCGCCCCGGCCACGTCGCCCTTGAGGCTGTCGCCCACGAAAACACAGTCGGACGCCGCGCACCCGGCCTTTTCGGCGCACAGGTCGAACAGGCGGCGGTCGGGCTTCTCGCAGCCGGCCTCCTCGCTGGTGACGATGAAGTCGATCCTGTCGAGCACTTTCAGGGTGCGGAGCTTTTCATACTGCCAGTCGGCGGTCATGTTGGTGCCGACGCCGATGCGCATGCCCATGTCACGGATGGCGTCCAGCGCGGCATGGAGCCCCGGATAGGGCTTCATCCACAAAAGCAGCGTCTGCCAGTAGAGCGCCTCCAGCACGGGCGCGCCCGCGATGGGTCGGCCGAGCAGCTCAAGCATCACCTGGTAGCGCAGCAGCCGGTTGTGTATGGCGGCGCTCCACGCGCCCGCGCGGGCGCGCATCACCGCCTCGGCCTGGCGGTGCAGGGCCTTGAACGCCTCGGGCGTCAGGCCGTATTCGGCGCAGAAATAGGTCTCGAGCGCAGATATGGCGTGGGCGTGGGCCGCGTCGTAGTCGTAGAGCGTGCCGTCGATGTCGAAGATCACAGAGCGCACCGCGTCCACCCCCACGTCTGTCAAATTTCTATCAGTCCAGCAGGCCGGCGTCCTTCATGGCCGCCTCCATCTCGGGCGCGGACATGATGTTCTTCAGGCCCAGCACGGTGGTGCCCTTCTTCTGGGCGTCGGCGAACATGTTGGCGAAGTTGCGGGCGCACAGCACGATGTCGTAGTTGGGCGCGGCGGACTTGCCCTCGGAGATGGAGCAGTGATGGATGGTGGCGGGCTTGACGTTCATCTTCGTCAGCACCTTCTGCAGGGTCATCTTCATCATCAGGGAGGAACCGGCGCCGTTGGCGCAGCAGACCATGAACTTCTTGTTGTCGAGCTTAGACATATTGAACCTATCCTTTCATCGGTCGATTTTGACGCGCGTCGACCAATGGCGGGCGGAGCGGGCTGCTACCGGCTTATTATACCAGAAACAAAACCCGATGTCAACGTAGGATTCCTTCCCCGTGACGCCTCCGCCGACCATCGGCCGCGGCATTATTGCATTACTTTTTCTTGGAAGCCATGTACTCCTTGTAGGCCTCGTAGTCCTCGGTGATGAGGAAGTAGGCCTTGGGGTCGCGGGCGTACTCGATCTGCGGGATGGCCAGCAGGATGACGGCCACGACCGCCACGCCGACATAGCCCAGGTACTTCATGATGACGGTGAAGATCGGCCACACGGTCGCCCAGTCGAACATGCCCAGGTAGCCGCCGTACTGCGCCATGCCGACCCAGCCCGCGATGAACGCGGAACCGAACACCTGGCACAGACCGGACAGGAAGGGGATGCACAGGCAGGCCTTCAGGCCGCCCTTCTCGTTGGCGACCAGGCCGATGGTGGCGTTGTCGAAGAACACCGGCACGAAGCCGCAGATGATGAGGGTCGGGCTCTTGGCGATGATCAGGATGACGATGGCGATCAGCTGGCCCACCAGACCGGCCAGGAAGCCGAAGGTCACGGCGTTGGCGTCGCCGAAGCCGTAGCACACGGCGCAGTCCACGCCGGGCACGGAGGAGGGCAGCAGCTTGTCAGCGATGCCCTGGAAGGATGCGGTCAGCTCGGTGACGAAGGTGCGGACGCCCAGCTGCAGGATCGCCAGGTAAACGGCGAAGTTCAGGCAGGTGGTCAGGCAGTACATCACGAAGTTGTCGGTCTCCTTGAGGCTGCCCTGCTCCACGAAGAAGGGCTTGCCGATGATGGCCATGATGATGCCGAAGAACGCGGTCATCAGGATGGCGGTGCAGACCATGTTCTCATTGAAGATGGAGAAGAAGCCGGGCATCTCCAGCTCGCCGACCTTCTTGATCTCCTTCTTGCGCTTGCCGCCGTTGGTGCCGAAGATCTTGTCGGCCAGGATGTAGCCCAGGCGGATGCCGAACATCTGCTGATGGGCGATCGCGAAGCCCGCGCCGTCCGTCAGCTCCTGCATTGGCTTGATGGTCAGGTTCGAGCCCACGGCCCAGTACGCGCCCAGTATGATCGACATGACGATCAGCATCGGCACGGTCTTGACGCCGCCCTGCCACAGGCTGGGCAGCGCGAACAGGATCAGCCAGTAGGCGGTGGCCGCCTGCTGCACCTGCACGTGGCCGGTGGTGAACAGGGAGCGGCACTTGGTGACCTTGTTGAAGCGCACCAGCAGGATGTTGACGATGAAGGCGATCAGCAGCAGGGTCAGCGCCTGGCTGAAGCCCGCGCCGAAGGTCTCCTCGACGCCCGCGGTGACGGCGTTCTGGCCGTAGTAGGGGTCGATGACCGCGGCGATCAGGTTGAAGCGGTCCTTGAGGCCCGCCAGGATGGGACGGAAGTTGCTGGTCAGTCCGCCGGAGCCGACGTTCAAAATCAGCATGCCGATGATGGCCTTCAGGGTGCCGCCCAGGATGTCGTACCACTTCTTCTTCATCAGCGCGTAGCCGATCAAGGTGATGAAGCCGATCATGAAGGGAGCCTGACGCAGGATGTACGTCGTAAAGAACTCCCAAATCTTAACCAGAATATTCATGTGTAAACCCCTCTTCCTTTTTCTTGGGTCGGTCGTCGCCCAGCGCGGGCGCTTGACCTCCTCTTCTCCCCGAGCTTGTCAGTAGTCCTCGTCCTCCGGCGGGTTGTCCGCCTCGGCCTTGAGGATGTCCTCCGGCGTATTGGCCGCCATCAGGGCGTCCAACAGCGGTTCGTTGGTGAAGATCTGCATGAGCTGCTGCATGTTGTCCAAATGCTCGTTGGGGTCCTTGGCGGCCAGGGTGAAGAACAGGCGGGCGACCTTGTCCTCGCCGTCCTCGTCCTTGCCGAAATAGACGTCCTCCTTGACGCGCATGAAGCCCACGGCGGTCTGGTTCGCGCCCTCGGCTCCCTCCTGGGAGTGGGGCATCGCCACGTAGTGCTCGAACACCACGTAGGGACCGTACTTCGTGATGCAGTCCACGATCTGCTGGTAGTAGTTGTCGCTGACGTAGCCGGTCCTGGCCAGGGATTCGCAGCTGAGCTTCACAGCCTCCTGCCAGGAATCCACCCGGTCCACGAACTTGTAGTGGCCGCGTTCGACGATCTTCTGCAAAATGGTCTCAGCCATGTTTGAACCTCCTTACAGGCAGGACCTGAACGGTATGTTCTGGGGATGCTCGAAGCAGTCCTCGAAGCCGCGCCTGTGGTGATAGTAGATCTTGTCCTTGTCCTGGGGATAGACGTACTTGCCGCCCACCTGCCAGAAGAAGGGATGGAACTTGTACTCGTTGCGGTCCTTCTTGAAGTCGTAGAGCAGCTTGATCTCCTCGCAGTCGGCCTGGAAGTTGGTCCAGACGTCCCAGTGGATGGGCACGACCACCTTGCAGCGCAGGTTCTCCGCCATGCGCAGCACGTCCACGGAGGTCATCTTGTCCTGCATGCCGATGGGGTTCTCGCCGAAGGAGCCGAAGGCCACGTCGATATCGTAGTCCTTGCCGTGCTTGGCGAAGTAGATGGAGAAGTGGCTGTCGCCGGAGTGGTAGATGTTGCCGCCCGGGGTCTTGACCAGGTAGTTGACGGCCTTCTCATCCATGTCGGTGGGGCACTTGCCGGTCAGCTCCTCGCGGTCGGGGCCGGTGGAGTCGGTGGTGACGATGCAGGTGCGGTCAAAGCTATCCAGGCAGACGATCTCGATGTCCTTGATCTTGATGATGTCGCCGGGCTTGACGACGCGGCAGCGCTCCTGGGGAACGCCCCACTTGACCCAGGTCTCGACGGACTTCAGCGGGCCGATGAAGGGCACGGGGATCTCCTTGCCGTTCTCGTCGGTGGTGGTCATGCCGCTCTGCAGCACGTGGGCCGCCCATTCCGCGGACATGTGGTCCTGGTGATAGTGGGTCGCCAGCACCGCGTCCACCTGCTTGAAGGCGAAGGGGTCGATCACGAAGGGCACGTTGCGCAGGTTCGGCTGCATCAGCCGGCCGCCGCACATGTTGGCCATCTGGTGGCCCACCTTCATCTGGCCGTCGCCGTGGGTGCGCTTGCCGTTGCCGCACCACAGGTCGATGGTGATGTTCGCGCCGCCGGGGGTCTTGAACCAGATGCCGGTACAGCCCAGCCACCACATGGCGACGTTGCCGGGCTGGACGACCTCGTTCTCGATGTCCTCGACCAGCCAGGTGCCCCACTCCGGGAACGTGGACATGATCCACTTCTCGCGGGTCATCTCGGAAACCTTACTCAATCTTGATCCTTCCTTTCTCAAGTTTAATGTTCGTTTCCAACCTTTGCGTAACTATTATATGATAATTTTGCCGGAATTTCAAGGGGGTATTTATGATCGTTTGCCGATTTTATGTTCGTATCATCATTTTCCGTGTGATTCCCACACGGTTCACAAAACCTTAACGTCCAAAAAAGATAACGCGATCTTCGCCGCGTCTATTGCAAAATGTGACGATTTCGTTTATAATCTTCTTGAACCCATAACGCCCATGTTTCTGACCTTTGCAACAGAACATTCAGTCATGGGGGTTTTGTCATGAAAAAATACGCCATCGGCCTCTACGAAAAGGCCATGCCGCCGACGATGACCTGGCGGGAGAAGCTGGCGTTCGCCAAGGAGGCCGGGTACGACTTCGTCGAGATCAGCATCGACGAGAAGGACGAGAAGCTGGCGCGGCTGGACTGGACGAAGGAGGAGCGGCTGGACCTTGTGCGCACCATGGTGGAGGTGGGCCTGCCCATCCGCAGCATGTGCCTGTCCGGGCACAGGAAGTATCCCTTCGGGGCCTCCGACGAGGCCATTCGCCGCCGCAGCATGGAGATCATGGAGAAGGCCATCATCCTGGCCGACGACCTGGGCATCCGCATCATACAGCTCGCGGGCTACGACGTGTACTACGAGGAGAGCACCGCCGAGAGCAAGGCGCTGTTTCTCGAGAATCTGAAGAAGGCGGCGGAGATGGCCGCCGTGCGCGGCATCGTGATGGGCTTCGAGACCATGGAGACGGACTTCATGAACACCGTCTGGAAGTCCATGTACTACGTGGACGCCGTGGGCAGCCCGTACCTGGGCGTGTACCCAGACTCCGGCAACCTGACCAACGCGGCCAAGTCCTCCGGCGGGGACGTGCTGGACGACCTGTATTCCGGCCGGGGCCACATCGTGGCGCTGCACCTCAAGGAGACCGTGCCCGGCGTGTTCCGGGAGGTCCCGTTCCTCACCGGCCACGTGGACTTCAAGTCCGTCATCGCCAGGGCCTGGAGCCTCGGCATCCGCCGCTACGTCACCGAGATGTGGTACGTGGGCAACGACGACACCTGGGCCGACGACATACGCTTCGCCTGCAAGAGCATGTCCGATATATTGGACGCTCAAGACTGATTCCGACGCTTGCGCCGCGCAAGCGGCGGAAAGGAGCTCATCGTGAAGATCGAAAAGAAGGTCATATCGAACCTGAACAAGTGCTACGCCATGTCGGAGCTGACCTGGGAGGGCCAGCACCGCTTCCTGGTGGCCGCCGAGAAGCACGACCCCTGCTACGTGTTCACCGAGGACGGCGCGCTGCTGGACACCGTGTGGACCGAGCCCGGCGGCGTCATGACCATGACCCCCGTGCCCGGCGCGGACGGCCAGTTCCTGGCGACCCACCAGTTTTACTCCCCCAACGACTCCGCCAACGCGAAGATCGTCATCGCTACCGCCAAGGGCAAGGGCGACTGGGAGATCAGGACGCTGTGCGAGGCGCCCTTCGTGCACCGCTTCGCCATCCTCAACCGCAACGGGACGAATTACCTGCTGGTGTGCTGTCTCAAGTCCGGCCACGAGTACAAGAACGACTGGCGCTTCCCCGGCGCGTGCTTCGCGTCCGTGCTGCCCAAGGACTTAAGCGTGTTCAACGCCGACCACCAGTTGACGCTCGAGCCCATCATGGAGGACATGCTCCAGAACCACGGCTATTCCACCGTCCACATCGACGGCTACGACACGGGCGTGGTGGGCTGCGAGCAGGGCACCTTCCTGTTCCGTCCCCCGGTGGCCCCGGGCCGCGACTGGGAGATCGAGCAGCTCTGCGCCGTGCCGGCCAGCGACTCTGTGCTGATCGACTTCGACGGCGACGGCAAACTGGAGCTTGGGACCATCAGCCCCTTCCACGGCAATTCGCTGACCGTCTACCATCTGGACGAGTTCGGCAACTACGTGCCCTGCTGGAAGTACGACGCCCCCGAGAAGGAGACCGAGATGCTGCACGCTACCTGGGCGGGCACGCTGCTCGGCAAGCCCACCTGGGCCGTCGGCTGGCGCAAGGGCACCAGGAACACCATCGCCATCACCTATGAAAACGGCGCGTACAGGACCGACTTCATCGACAAGAACACCGGCTGCGCCAACCTGATGCACTTCGTCAACGCCAAGGGCGAGGACGTGCTGGTGGGCACCAACCGGGAGATCGACGAAGTCGCCATGTATACGATCACCGAATAAAAGGAGGAAACCCATCATGCTCGAAGCATTGAAGCAGAAGGTCTACGAGGCCAACATGGAGCTGCCGCGGCGGAACCTGGTCACCTACACCTGGGGCAACGTGTCCGGCATCGACCGGGACAAGGGCCTGTTCGTCATCAAGCCCTCCGGCGTGGAGTACGACGAATTGAAGCCCGAAGACCTGGTGGTCGTGGACCTGAAGGGCAACAAGGTGGAGGGCGACCTGAACCCCTCCTCCGACACGCTGACCCACATGGTGCTCTACAATGCCTTCCCGAACAACGGCGGCATCGTCCACACCCACAGCCCCTACGCGGTGGCCTGGGCGCAGGCGGGTCAGGACATCCCCTGCTACGGCACCACCCACGCGGATTACTTCTACGGCCCCATCCCCTGCGCGCGGCACCTGACCCAGGAGGAGCTGGACGCGGGCTATGAGCTGAACACCGGCCACACCATCGTCGAGTGCTTCAAGAGCCGCGACATCGACCCCGTGGCGGTGCCCGCGGTCATCTGCCACAGCCACGGCCCCTTCACCTGGGGCAAGGACGCCGCCGACGCCGTGTACCACGCCGTGGTGCTGGAGGAGGTCGCCAAGATGGCCATTTTCACCCGCCAGGTCTACGCCGCCGCCGCGCCCGCGCCGCAGCGCATCCAGGACAAGCACTACATGCGCAAGCACGGTCCCAACGCCTACTACGGCCAGGCCAAGAAGTAAATGGGCGAGCAGCAGGGCAAGGGCCTGTTCCGCTTGAGCTTCCTGTTCGACGAGGCCATACTGGGCGACTTCGAGGCGCTGTACCTCCAGAAGAAGGACATGCCCCTGTCCACCCGCGTGGTGCTGGGCGTCCTCGGCGCGGCGGGCGCGCTGTACTTCGGGTACATGACCTACAAGGAGGGCGCGCAGCTGACGCGCATCGGCTACCTGCTGATCTGCTCGGTGCTGCTGGTGCTGGCCTTCTCCCGAAGCGGCAAGCGCCCGGACGACACCGTCGCCAAGTACCGCAAGCACTACCTGAACCGCCACGCCACCGTCGCCGTGGACGAGGAGGGCATCGAGCTGCGCCTCGAGGGGCAGAAGAACTACGCCCGCAGCAAGTTCAAGGAGGTCTACGGCCTCTATGAGACCGACCTGTGCCTCTACTGCGTCGTCAAGGGCAAGGCGTATTACATCCTGCCCAAGGCATACGTGGCGGACGACAGGGCCGACGATCTGAAAAAATACCTCGAAAAGAAGTGCGCCAAGCGCTTCCAGCGCTACGACATCCCCACGACATGAACGACGGAGCCGCCCCGCATGGGGCGGCTCCGCTGGTTTATTTTTGGCTTTTAATCCTCGTCGTAGTCCTCAAAATCGACGTAGTCATCGTCGTCCTCGGCGTAGTCGTCGTAGTCGTCGTCCTCGTCGTCGTAGTCGTCCTCGTCCTCGCCGTAGTCGTCGTCCTCGTCGTCGTAGTCGTAGTCATCGTCGTCCACGTACTCGTCGTCGTCATCGGCGTAGTCGTCCTCGTCGACGTCCTCGTCGATGTCCTCGTCCTCCTCGAGCTCCTCGTCCTCGTCCTCGACGGGGTCCAGGTCCTCGAACATGTACTCGATCACCTCGGCGCTGGCGGACTTGCCGTTGCCCTTGAGGCCGTAGTCGGACTTGAAGTCGGCCACGGCATCCACGGTGTTGCTGTCGTACCGGCCGGACGGAGTGTGGTCGTAGTAGCCCAGCTCCTCCAGGCGGTCCTGCATCTCGGTGACGCGGCTGCCGGAGTCGCCCTTCTCCAGGTCGATGAAGTCGGAGCAGTAGGGCGCGTCGTGGCTGTCCAGCGCCTTTAAGGTCGCGCGCCCGGCCACGCCGTCGGCGCTCAGGCCTGCGTCGGCCTGGAAAAGCCGCACGGCCTCGGCCACCCGGGAGCCGTAGGAGCCGTCCACCGGCGCGGCGGTGTAGCCCAGCTCGCGCAGGCGGGATTGCAGATTCTCCACCCGCACGCCGCTGGAGCCGCGCTTGAGGGTGACGTACTTATCATATTTGGGCGCGGAGGACGCGAACAGCTTCCTTTGCAGCTCCGCGGTCGCCACGCCGTCCTGACGGGAATAGCCCAGCGCCTCCTGGAAGTAGGACACGGCCCGCTTGGTGCCGCTGCCGAACACGCCGTCGGCGCTGCCGCAGTTGTAGCCCAGGGCGTTCAGCCGCCGCTGGAGCTCGCGCACGTCCTCGCCGCGGCTGCCGCTGGACAGGGTGCGATAGCCGGTCTCCACCGGGACCGCGGTGGGCGTCGCGGTGGGCACGGGCGTGGCCGTGGGCAGGGCCGTCGCTGCGGCGGTCAGGGGCGCGGTATAGCGGATATCGCACAGCGTCGCCCACAGGCCGTCGAAGTCAGCCGAGCTCTCGGCGTGGGCGTCGGTGACGTTGTAGGGGTACATGGCCCCGCTCTCCGCCGCCTCCATCCGGGCGGTCAGCCCGCCGAGACGCTGGCCCGTGGCGTCGTACAGCCCGCCGTTGACCACCATCGCCTCGCCGTCCAGTGCGTAGCTCTCGATGGACATGTAATGGCCGTCCGTCTCGCCCAGGGACACGCGATAGGCGTCCTCGGCGGGGTCGTACACCACCGTGCCGCCCTCGCTGCTGTTGGGGATGGCCGGCAGCGGGTTCCAGCGGGTGCCGAAGGAGGCCTTGGCGCAGGCGTCCATGACCGTGGCGGGGATCTTCAGGCCGCCGGGCACCTGGTACTGGGGATACAGCGACAGCCAGTCCGCGCTCAGGCGCCAGAGCTGGTTCCAGATGAGGTGGCTGTCCTCGGGATCGTAGGCCACCTGGAAGGCGGTGTCCGCGCTGGACACGTTCATGCACAGCGCCAGGCTGTCCAGCACGGGGATCATTTCTTCCAATTTCGCCTCGGTGTCCCCGGACGTGAACGCCAGCGTGCCCTCGGCCAGGGCGAACATCGAGCACAGCAGCAGCGCGGCCAGCGCCGCGCAAAGCAGCTTTTTCATATCTTTCTCACGCTCCATTTTATGGTTTACATCCCCTTAGACGCAGATGTCCCCGAAAAGGTTCAACCTTTTCGGGGACTGGAAAAATCTGGCATCAGATCTCCATCACATAGCAGCCCTCAAGCGCGCCCTTGAACACCTCGACCTCGTTGGGCAGGTGACGGCGCTGGTCCTTTCGACGAATTCCTTGCAGTCGGTGACGGGGAAGCCGCAGTACCTGTTGGCGTAGTGCATGGCGATGGCGGCCACGGGCTTGTACGCCTCGATGATCTGGATGGCCTCGGGGGTGGTGATGGTGAAGGTGCCCGCCATCGGGATCAGCAGCACGTCCGCGCCGCGGATGGCGGCCTTCTGCTCCTCGGTCTCAGGCAGGTGGCCCAGGTCGCCCAGGTGGGTCAGCCGCACGCCGTCGGCCTCGAGGGTGAAGATGACGTTCTCGCCCCGCTTCGCGCCCTTGACCTCGTCGTGGTAGCTGTGCACGCCGGTGATCTTCGCGCCGAAGCGCTCGTACGCGCCCACCTGGTTGACGATCTCGTAGTCGCCCTCGATGGCGGCGAAGTAGTTGTGGTCGAAGTGGTCGTGGCTGGACAGCACCACGTCCGCCTTGACCTTCAGCGGCGGATAGCCCACCGTCTCGTCGTAGGGGTCGGTCACGAACACCTTGCCGTTGTTCAGCGTGATCTCAAAACAGGAATGTCCCAGCCATTTCAGCTTCATATATTGCTCTCCTTTTCAATGAAATGCCGTATCAGGCCGCAGGCGTACAGCCCGCCCCCGCCCCGATGCTCGCGCAGGGCGACGGCGGCGGCCTGCCGGACGC
>JAFUWR010000042.1 GCA_017471125.1 Clostridia bacterium
CCGCCAGGCCCGCCGTCGCCAGCATCAGGGCAAGCAGCAGTGCGATCAGTTTCTTCAAAGTCGTCCCCTCCTTTTGTCGTAGGCCGGCGCCGCCGCGTCATGTCGCGCGCTTCGCGCCGGAGGATGGCATAATTATACATGCCCCACATAAATGTTTCCCGTAACATGCGTTAATATAGCGTAAATTCAGGCCAACTTATTTAATATTTCTATGGCGTGATTGCATAAAACGACAGGATTCGATGTATATATACATTTTTACCGTCGTCAATCGTCGTGATTTTGTCCACGCTTTGTCGCGCTGTGAACACAGGTTTGCGCTACTATTAGGGTGTACGGAAAGGAGTGATATTGAAATGAAGGATATGAAAAAAATGGTTACTGCCCTGCTCTGCGGTCTGCTCGCCGCGGCGCTGCTCGTCCCGGCGATGGCCGAGGCGGCCCGGGAGCCGATGACCGTCGCGCCGATGGAGGTGGACGTGGACCCGGCGGACCCCGGCGACGGCGACTATCCTGTGGCGTTCGAGCCCTCCTCGGTCGTTGAGACGGATGACGGCATCGAGCTTCGGGACGTGACGCTGTACACCCAGGATTGGTACGACATCGTGGACATCCACATGCTGGCCCCGGGCGACACGCTGATCGTCGAGGGCGAGGCGGTGCCGGTGGAGAGCGTCGAGCGCGACGAGCGCGGCGTGGTGGTCAACGGCGGCTTCGACGCGGGCGGCTACGACTTTTACAGCATCGAGGACACCAACGGCTTCACCATCCGCATGGACGACGACTACGCCACCTACACCGACCACGGCGAGGCCACGCTCAAGCTGAGCCCGGACGCCACGTTCACCGACGGCTGGGACATCACCAAGGCCCCGGTCACCGTCGAATACGCGGACATCCCCGCCGCCATCGCGAATTCCGAAAACCCCACCTTCACCAACACCAACACGACCATCGTCGTCGAAAACGGCCTGATCGTCTCCATCGAGCGCATCTTCAACCCGTGACCGCGACATGAGAAAGCGCCCCCGGCCCGCGAAAGCGGTCAACCGGGGGCGTCGTCGTATAGAGGTCAGTTTTCGAGGTTCGCCGCCAGCACGGCGTCCAGCGCCCGCCCCTGTTCCTCCGTGATGGGCTTAAAGGGTCGGCGCGGCAGGCCCACGGGCACGCCCATCTTGCCCAGCACGTACTTGATGGCGGGGATGAGGCCCGCATCGCACAGCGCGTTCATGATGTTGTTGGCCTTGATCTGCAGCGCCCGGGCCTCGTCGTGGCGGGCGGCGGTGAACAGGTCGTAGATCTTCTTGTAGTGGGGGTACATGAAGTTGAACGTGGAGCCGATGGAGCCGTCCGCGCCCAGCGCCAGCCCCGCCACCATGGTCTCGTCGAAGCCGTTCATCATGATGAGCTTCGGGTTGACGGCCTTGATGCGCTCCAACTGGTAGACCACCTGGTTGGTGTGCTTGACGCCCAGTATGAAGTCGCTCTGAAACAGCCTGCGGGTCACCGGGTCGGCCAGGTCGAAGGGCCGGTTGGTGTTGCCGGGGAAGTTGTAGATCAGCACCGGCATGCCCGCGGCCTGGGCGATGTCCGCGTAATAGGCGTACACCGCGGCGCTGTCGAAGCCGTAGTAGAACGGCGGGGTGGCGGCGACGGCGTCGTAATCAAGCGCCGCGGCGCGCCGGGCGAAATCCTCCGCCTCCTTGGTGGCGATGGCGCCCACGTGGGCCGTCATGAACGCCCGGTCGCCGTAGGGCGCGGCGGCCTCGAACAATTCCAAGCGCTCCTCGTGGGAAAGCAGGAAGCACTCCGCGGAGCTGCCCCCGATGAAGAAGCTCTCCACGCCCTGCCCCAGGTTCCAGTCCATCAGCCGTTCAAGGGCCTTCGCGTCGATGCGGTCCTCCGCGTCGAAGGGCGCGACCGTCGCCGGCACCACGCCGCCCAGCCTGTCGGGTTTCGCCATATGCCCGCCTCCTCTGTCGTATGGTCAAGGGCGGGGATCGCGCGATCCCCGCCCCTCAAATATACTCCAAAATGGCCCGCGTGTCAACCTTCCTGCGCCTTGTTCTGCGCCTCGATGCGGTTGATCTTGCGCTGGTTGAAGATGGAGAACACGATGGTCGCCACGGACACCACGAAGAAGCCCACGGCGATGGGATGGGACAGGATCGCCCAGAAGTTTCCGTTGTTCAGGTCCACGAAGCGGACGAAGTTCTGCTCGCACATCGGGCCGAGGATGAGGGCCAGCAGTATGGGCGACAGTGGGAACTCGTATTTGTTCATGAGCCAGCCGATGACGCCGAACAGCACGCACACGCCCACGTCGAACACGGACTTGTTGATGGAGAACGCGCCTAACAGGGACACGACCAGTATGATGGGATAGAGCATCTTCTTCTCCACGGACACGATCTTCGCGAAGCCGCGCACGCCCAGGCAGCCCACCACCAGCATGGCGAGGTTCGCCAGCATCATGGCGGCAAAGACCCGGTACACCGTGGGCAGCTCGTCCACGTACATCATGGGGCCGGGCTGGATGCCCTTCATGATGAACGCGCCCAGCAGCACGGCGGTGACCGCGTCGCCCGGGACGCCCAGGGACAAGAGCGGGATCATCGCGCCGCCGGAGCAGCCGTTGTTGGCCGACTCCGTGGCCGCCACGCCGTTGGGGATGCCGGTGCCCCACTTCTCCGGGTGCTTGGAGAAGGACTTGTTGAAGCCGTAGGACACGAACACCGCAATGTCGCCGCCCGCGCCGGGGATGGCCCCGATGAACGTGCCGATGATGCCGCCGGACAGTATGTTCGGCCAGATCTGCTTGATCGTATGCCGGTCGGGCAGCACGTTGGTGATCTTCTCGTGGGAGGACATCTGGGTCTCCTCGCCGTTGATGATGCGCTCCACGCC
>JAFUWR010000388.1 GCA_017471125.1 Clostridia bacterium
ACCCCTTCGCCCTCCAGGACATGAGCCGCTTCGGCAGCTACGTGCGCAACTCGGGCGTGTGGGGCCGGGGCACCAACGTGGGCCGGGCGCTGGAGGCGGTGATGGCCGCCAAGCCCTCGGTGCTGGGGCCGGGGACGGTGCTGATCGTGCTGTCCGACGCCAAGTCCGTGGACCTGGATCGGGCCGAGGCCGACCTGGTGCGCACCGCCAAGAAGGCCGGAAGCGTCGTGTGGATGAACCCCATCCCGGAGGCCAAGTGGCAATACCTGAAGGGCGTGACGCGGCTTAAACAGCATTGCGACATGGTGCCCTGCGGCACCCTCGACGAGCTGGCGCGGGCCTGCGCGAGGCTGGTATAATAGAATCATTTTACAGCGGGAGGCGTGGACGTGAGCGACGACATCCTGATGAACGGCCCCGTGCGCCCGGTGCCGCAGCAGCGCATCCGGGAAAAGGTGGACGACTACATGTCCCGCCGGGACTACCCGGGCGTGGAGCGCCACCTGCGCTACTGGCTGGAGGAGGCGCGGCAGGGGCGCGACCTGCGCGGCGAGCTGATGGTGCTGAACGAGCTGATCGGCCACTACCGCAAGACCGCGGAAAGGGACAAGGCCCTCACATGCGCCGACGACGCGCTTTCTGTGCTGGATCGGCTGGACTTCGGCGGCACCATCTCCGAGGGCACCACCTGCGTCAACATCGCCACGATGCTCAACTCCTTTTCGGAGAACGCCAGGGCGATGGAGCTGTTCGAGCGCGCGCGCGTCGTGTATGAAAACAGCCCCGCCATCGACCCGTGGCTGCTGGCCGGGCTCTACAACAACATGGCGCTGACGTGTGTGTCCCTGCATCGCCACGACGAGACCTGGGCACTCTATGACCGGGCGATGGAATTGCTGCCGCGGGTGGAGAACGGCGAGCTGGAGATGGCGGTGACGTGCCTGAACCGGGCGAACCTGATCGAGGCGCGGGACGGCATGGAGGCGGGGGAGCGGGCCATCTTCGACCTGCTGGACGAGGCGCTTCGGCTGCTCAAGGAGACGCCCGCGCCCCGGGACGGCTACTACGCCTTCGTGTGCGAGAAGTGCGCCCCGACCTTCGACTACTACGGCTATTTTGCCGACGCGGAAGCCCTGCGGCGGGAGGCGAAGCGCATCTATGAAGGGTCTTGACATCGCCCGGGCCTACTGGGAGCGGCACGGCCGTCCCATGCTGGAACGGGAGTTTCCCGAGGTGCTGCCGCGGGTGGCGGCGGGGCTGACGGGCGCGGGGTCGGAGTGCTTCGGCTTCGACGACGACCTGTCCCGGGACCACGACTTCGAGCCGGGGTTCTGCCTGTTCCTGCCCGGGGAGGATGTCATCGACCGCCGGACGGCGTTCCTGCTTGAGCGGGCCTACGCGAAGCTGCCGAAGGAATTCATGGGGCTTAAAAAAGGCCTCATCCCGCCCGCGGGATCAGCGCGGCGCGGCGTGCTGCGCACAGGCGAGTATTATAAGGAGAAGGTCGGCGCGGCGGACGGCGTGCTGACGCTGGGCCAATGGCTCGACCTGCCGGAGCAGACCCTGGCCGAGGCGGTGAACGGCGCGATCTTCTACGACGGGCCGGGCGAGGTCACGGCCATACGGCGGCGGCTGGCCCGCTACCCGGAGGACGTGCGCCGCAAGAAGCTGGCCGAGCGGATGCTGCTGATGGCCCAGTCCGGGCTGTACAACTATCCTCGCTGCCTGTCCCAC
>JAFUWR010000389.1 GCA_017471125.1 Clostridia bacterium
GCAGTCGCAGTCCGCGTCCAGCGGGGAGAAGTCGGCGGCGTACTTGGCGTTTCGGACCACCAGCCGCCCGTCGTGGGTGAACACGGTGCCGTTGCGGGCCACGCGGGTGGCCAGCACGCAGTCGAACATGTCCACGCCCCGCAGCACGCCCTCGATCAGGCAGTCCGGGCTGCCCACGCCCATCAGGTAGCGTGGCTTGCGCTCGGGCATGTGGGGCATGAGCTGCTCCAGCATGTCGTACATGACCTCCTTGGGCTCGCCCACGGACAGCCCGCCGATGCCGAACCCCGGCAGGTCCAGCTTGGCCATCTCCTTGGCGCACTCCACCCGCAGGTCGCCGTAGAACGCGCCCTGCACGATGCCGAACAGCGCCTGGTCCTCGCTGGTCCACGCCTTCATGCAGCGCTCCAGCCAGCGGAGGGTGCGGTGCATGGCGGTCTTGGCCCGGGGATAGTCGCAGGGGTAGGGGGAGCACTCGTCGAACTGCATCATGATGTCCGAGCCGAGGGCCTGCTGGATGGCGACGGATTCCTCCGGCCCGATGAACATCTTGGAGCCGTCCAGGTGGCTCCGGAACTCCACGCCCCGCTCCTCGACCTTCCTGAGGTCCGCCAGCGAGAACACCTGGAACCCGCCGCTGTCGGTGAGGATGGGCCTGTCCCAATTCATGAAGCTGTGCAGGCCGCCCGCCTGCTTGACCAGCGCCTCGCCGGGGCGCAGGTGCAGGTGGTAGGTGTTGGAGAGTATGATCTGCGCGCCGCAGTCCTTCAATTCCTCGGGTGTCATGGTCTTGACCGTGGCCTGGGTGCCCACGGGCATGAACACCGGCGTCTCGATGACGCCGTGGGGCGTATGCAGCCGCCCGCGCCGGGCGCCGGTCTGCTTGCAGACGTGCAAAAGCTCAAATCCAAAGGGGTTCGACATGATGACCTCCCATACAATCAAAACAGCGACCGACATATGCCGGTCGCTGCCTGTTATCCTTGATTCACGCCTGGACGCGGCGGCGCATCAGCAGCGCCAGCGCGACGCCGCAAGCGGCCATGCCCGCCAGGGCGTAGCCCACGGGCAGGGAGCTGTCGCCGGACTGGGGCACCGTCTTGTCCACCACGCGGGCGGCGATGTCCATGCTGACCACCATCGCGCCGCTCTGGTCGAAGGCGTCCAGCCGGTAGATGCCGGCGTCGGCGGGCTGGGCATTGACGATGTTCAGCACCTTCTGGTTCGCGCCCTCGATGGCCTGGTCGTTGAAATACCACTGGTAGGCATCGGGGGTGACGCCGTCGATGTTGACCTCGATGGAGAGGTCCTCGCCCGCGTCCACCACGGCGTTCTGCGTCATGTGGGACACGCGCATCACCACCGTCGTCCGGATCGATTCCTGGGCGCTGGCGCACAGGCTCAATGCCACGAGCGCGATCAACATGATCGCCGCCAGCCTCGCAAACCGCGTATTCACGCCTTTATCCTCCAATAGCACAGTGTTCATTCGTAACCGCTTTCTATTTTATATCACGCCGGGGGGCCTTTTCAAGTTTTTGGCCGCTTTCGCAAAGTATCGTCTTGAGATGTACACATATAGAAACATAGATGAAATATATCGAAATATCCTCGAAACATGCGGTAATATTGGATGACGATTTCGTGACGTAATTATGACTTTACGATGCGTCAAACGGGGCTTCGCTTTACAGCGCCATATGTGGGGTGCTATAATGAAGCGAATGATCTTATGGAGGCGTTATGTTCGGATATATATTGTTGGCGCTTTACCTGATGGCGGGCGTGGCGCTTACAGACGCGATATTTTATCGGCAGGACCGGGTGATCAGGCTGTGGCTTGGGCTGTGCGCGGGGCTGATCCTTATGATGTGGCTCCCGACGCTGTACGCCTTTTTCCTGCGCTTCACCCGGGCGGCGCAGCTATTGGGGCTGGGCACGGCCGTCGCGCTGGCGGCGCTGGCGCAGGTGCTCGCGCGGAATAAGCGGCGCGAGGCGCGATGGACGGACATGCCCCCATGGCTGCTGCCCGCGCTCGTGCTGCCGCTGATCGCGCTGGGCGGCTACCTCCAGTACACCCACACCCTGCGCGTCATCGACGGCGGGCTGTGGGTGGGGCAGTCCACCTACGGCGACCTGTGCCTGCACCTGGGCATCGCCACGTCCCTGCGCAACGCCGCCTACCCGCCGGACTACTCGCTGCTGCCGGGGGCGCTGCTGGGCTACCCGTTCCTGGCCGACAGCATGGTCACGTCGATGCTGCTGTTCGGCGCGGACCTGGCGCGGTCGTTCGTGGTCACGGGCACGCTGATGCTGTTGCTGGTGTACACGGGCTTCGTCATCCTGGCGTGGACGGTGACCCGGTCGGCTCCGGCCACCGTTGTGGCGACGGTATTGATGTTCGTCAACGGCGGGCTCGGCTTCATCTACCCCATCGACCGCATGGGCCGGGACGCCGCGGCTTGGAACGATATCTTCACCGGCTTCTACAAGACGCCCACCAACCAGCCGGAGCTGAACCTGCGGTGGGTGAACGTCATCTGCGACATGATGATCCCCCAGCGCACGCTGCTGTGCGGCTGGATGGCCGTGCTGCCCGCGCTGTGGCTGTTGGCCACGGCGATGCGGTCCAAGCGCGTGTCCGACTTCGTGGGCCTCGGCCTGTGGGCGGGCGCGCTGCCCATGATCCACACCCATTCGTTTTTAGCCCTGGGCCTCGTCAGCGCCGGGGCGATGATATGGTCGCTGTGGAAGGATGGCGACAAACTCGACATCTTGAAGCGCTTTGCCTGCTACGGCGTCCTCGCCGTGGCCCTGGCCGCGCCGCAGCTGCTCACCTGGTCGGTGCCGCAGACCGTCAACGGCGGCTCCCTGCGGTTCCGCTTCAACTGGGTCAACAACATGGGCGACGGGCGGCTGATCGACAACTACGTCTGGTTCTGGGTGAAGAACGTGGGCCTGACGTGGCTGCTGATGGTCCCCGCGGCGCTGTACGACGACGGGCGGGGCGCGGACGGCTCCAACGGCCTGCGCCGGGCGCTGGGCCTGGGCGCGCTGTGCGTGTACGTCGTGGCGGAGCTGATACAGTTCCAGCCCAACGAGTACGACAACAACAAGCTGTTCTACGTGGCCTACATGGTCATGATGCCGGCGATGGGCCTGTACCTGACGGCGCTGTTTAAGCGGTTGAAGGGGCTGCGGGGCCGGTGGCTGATGGCGGCGTGCTTCATGCTGATCTGCACGCTGTCCGGCGGGCTGTCCATCGCCCGGGAGTGGGTGTCGTCCTACCGGCTGTTCAGCCCGGAGGAGGCCGCCGCCGCCAAGTGGATCGAGGCAAACACCCCCGCGGACGCCACGTTCCTCACCGGCAGCCAGCACAACAACGCCGTGGCCGCGCTGACGGGCCGGGACATCGTCTGCGGCACGGGCAGCTACCTCTACTTCCACGGCATCGACTACTCCCGGCAGCAGGCCGACGAGCGGACCATGCTGGAGGCCCCCGGCGACAGCGCGGGGCTGTTCGAGGACTACTCCATCGACTACGCCTACATCTCCAACTACGAGCGCGGCAGCTTCGACGTGGACGAGGCGTGGTTCGACGCCCACTGCGACGCGCTGTTCTCCCAGGGAGACGTGACGGTGTATGCGCTCAGGAAAGAAACATAGCGTCCAGAAATCGTCCCATCGCCGTCCATCAAACTTATTGAAGAAGATATTGTTTTTTTTCGCCGAATGGTATAGAATGATAGTACAGACGCGAATACACAGCGGAGGGTTTCGACATGTGGGATCATAAGAGGGCGATGCTGGCGGGGCTGACGGCGCTGGCCGTACTGGGGCTGACCGCCTGCGGCGCGGTGGACGAGAGCTTCCTGGAGACGGAGGCCAACTACACCGTGGACATCTCCATGCCCTACGCCACGCCCACGCCGCTGCCGGAATACCTGAACGTGCCGGACGCCATCGTCATCGACTCGGACGGCAACGTGACCCTGAACGACGCCTCCATCATCGAGGGCGACTTCGCCGCCGCCCAGAGCGAGGAGGAGCAGACCGAGTACCGAAGCCTGACCATCGGCGCGACGGGCATCGCCGTGCAGGCGCTGCAATCGCGCTTGCAGGAGCTGGGCTACTACGACGGGGAGATCTCCGGCGTGTTCGACATCAACACCGAGGCCGCCGTCAAGCGCTTCGAGCAGACCTTCGGCACCATGCAGACCGGCGCGGCCACCCAGAAGCTCCAGCTTCGGCTGTTCAACGCCGCGGCCCCGGTCTACGGCAGCGCCGAGTACAACGACGCCGTGGTCAGCCAGTACGCCGTGCTGCGCCCCGGCACCGTCGGCAGCTCCGTGTACGCGCTCCAGCAGCGCCTGAAGAACTTGGGCTATCCCATCACCGACCTGACCGGCGCGTATGACGAGCAGACCGCCCTGTGCGTGAAGCTGTTCTACCAGGCCAACGGCATCGCCGTCAGCGACGTGGCGGACGTGAATTTGCAGCGCCGCCTGTACGCCGAGGACGCGCCCTACTACGATCCCACCCTGGTGGTGCTGCCCACCGAGGCCCCGGTGGAGGCCGTGGGCGACGACGGCGAGGCGGTCACCACCGAGATCATCGCCGAGGGCAGCTCCGGCCAGAACGTCAGCCGCATCCAGCGCCGCCTGATCGAGCTGGGCTACATGGCCGACGGCGGCGACACCGGCGCGTTCGACGAGGCCACCGTGGCCGCCGTGGACCGCTTCCTCCAGGCCGTGGGCCGCGAGCCCACCGGCACGCTCACCGAGGAGATGCAGCAGTTCCTGCTGTCCGCCTCCGCGCCGCGGCTGGGCGAGGAGAGCGCCGCCGCCCAGTACACGAACCTCAACCCCGGCGACAGCGGCGAGGCGGTCATGGACTTGCAGCGCCGCCTGGTGGAGCTGGGCTACGCCAACGGCAACCCCAACGGCAAGTACGGCAACGCCACCATCAGCGCCGTGCAGCTCTACCAGGCCCTGAACGGGCTGGACGTGGACGGGCTGGCCTCGGCGTGGATGCAGTCGATGCTGTTCTCCGACGACGCCCGCACCTACCAGGACATCCAGGGCATACAGCCCGCTGCCGCCACCGCGGAGCCGACCCCGGTCCCGACCCCGGCGGGCGACACGCTGTACTTCAACCTGGCCGAGGGCGCGACGGGCAGCGCCGTGGAGCAGCTGCAGCTCAGGCTCGCCGACCTGGGCTACGACGTGACCGCCACCGGCACCTATGACGAGGCCACCCACGACGCCGTGGCCGCCTTCCAGACCGCCATCGGCGTGACCGCCACCGGCGAGGCCTCCGCGTCCCTGCAGCGCTACATCACCAGCAAGGCCGCCCCTGGCCCCACCGTGCGGTTCTACAACGTGCCCCAGACCTTCACCGAGCTGAGCCCCGGCGACACCGGCGACGCCGTCACCCGCCTCCAGCAGCAGCTCTTCAGCCTCAACCTCCTCAAGCGCCAGGACGTGCAGGACAGCATCGGCACCTATAACGACGCCACCTACCAGGCCGTCGTCGCCGCCCAGGACGCCATGGGCTACCAGAGCCCCGACGGCATCGCCGGCGTCGAGTTCCAGAGCTTCCTGTATTCCAAGTACGCGAGGAAGATAAAGCAATAGGGAGTAGGCAGTAGGCAGTAGGGAGTAGGGGCGCTGCCCCCAGCGCCCGCAGGCACCAGGCATCAGGCACCAGGGGGTGACGACCTCTCCGTCACGGCTATGCCGTGCCACCTCCCCTGGGAGGGGAGGCAAGGCTGCCGCGTGCATATCGTGCCCCCTTGCCTCCCCTCCCAGGGGAGGTGCCGACGGAGTCGGCGGAGAGGTCGTTCTCCTTGTAGGGGCGGCGTTGCGCCGCCCGCTTGGGGACCTCATCCGTCTCGACCTGCGGTCGATCCACCTTCCCC
>JAFUWR010000390.1 GCA_017471125.1 Clostridia bacterium
GACCCCGGCGGACCAGGTGCGCCGAGAGGTGCCCGCCCCCGGCGACGTGGTCATCCTGCTGGGCGGCCGCACGGGGCGCGACGGCTGCGGCGGCGCGACCGGCTCCTCCAAGGCCCACACCGAGGCGTCCCTCGAGACCTGTGGCGCGGAGGTCCAGAAGGGCAACGCGCCCGAGGAGCGCAAGCTGCAAAGGCTGTTCAGGAACCCCAGGGCCGTCTCCATGATAAAGCGCTGCAACGACTTCGGCGCGGGCGGCGTGTCCGTCGCCATCGGCGAGCTGGCCGACGGCCTGGACATCGACTTAAACAAGGTCCCCCGCAAGTACGAGGGCCTGGACGGCACAGAGCTGGCCATCTCCGAATCCCAGGAGCGCATGGCCGTGGTGCTGGCCCCGGAGGACATGGCGGCGTTCATGGCGCTGGCCGACGGCGAGAACCTCGAGTCCACCGCCGTCGCCACCGTCACCGCGTCGCCCCGGCTGGTGATGCACTGGAACGGCAGGATCATCGTGGACGTGAGCCGCGATTTCCTCAATTCCAACGGCGCGCCCAAGCGCACGGACGTGGTGGTCGAAAAGCAGTCCGCCGCGCCCGAGAAGGATACACAGGACTTCGCCGGGGCGATGAAGGCCGCGGTCAGCGACCTCAACGGCTGCTCCCAGCGCGGTTTGGCCGAGCGCTTCGACAGCACCAACGGCGCGTCCAGCCTGCTGATGCCCTTCGGCGGCAGGCGGCAGCTCACCCCCGCCCAGGCGATGGCGTCCCGGGTGCCCGTGGAGGGCGCGGAGAGCGACACGGCCAGCGTCATGGCCTACGGCTTCGACCCCATCGTCAGCGAGGCCAGCCCCTATCGCGGCGCGTACCTGGCCGTGGTGCGGTCCATCGCCAAGCTGGCCGCCACCGGCTGCGGCATGGACAACGTGCACCTGACCTTCCAGGAGTACTTCGAGCGCATGAACAGCGCGACGGCCTGGGGCAAGCCCCTGTCGGCGCTGCTGGGCGCGCTGGACGCGCAGCTCGACTTCGGTGCGGCGGCCATCGGCGGCAAGGACAGCATGTCCGGCTCCTTCGAGGACATCCACGTGCCGCCCACGCTGGTGTCCTTCGCGGTGGGCGTGTGCCCGGCGGACGACATCCGCTCCAACGCCTTCACCAGGGCCGGCTCCCCCGTCGCCCACCTCAAGCCCGCCGTCCGTGAAAACGGCCTGCCCGACCCCGAGAGCCAGAAGGCGCTGTTCAATGATGTCGCCGAGGGCCTGAAGTCCGGCCGCTACCTGTCCGCCTGGTCGCTGGGTCGTGAGGGCGTCGCGCCCGCGGCGTTCAAGATGGCCATGGGCAACGGCTTCGGCGTACAGTTCAACGCGGGCGTCGACCTGTTCCACTCCAACGCGGGCGAGTTCCTGGTGGAGTGCGCCAGCGCAGATCATGACGATGTGGTCGGTTATGTGACCGCCGAACGGGTCTTTGCCTGCGGCGGCGACAGCGTGACCGCGGAGGAATTGGAGGCGCTGTACGAGGGCAAGCTGAACGACGTGTTCCCCGCCACGGTGAAGAAGGACTACCCCGCCCCGCAGACCTTCACCTACGAGGCCAAGACCCGCGTGGCCCCCGCCGTAAAGGTGGCGAAGCCCCGCGTGCTCATCCCCGTGTTCCCCGGCACCAACTGCGAATACGACACCGCCCGGGCGTTCATCAAGGCCGGTGCGGAGCCGGAGGTCATGGTCATCCGCAACCTGTCCGCGCAGGCGGTATCCGAGTCGGCGGAGGCGTTCGCGGCGAAATTGGCACAGAGCCAGATCGTGTTCATCCCCGGCGGCTTCTCCGGCGGCGACGAGCCGGACGGCTCCGGCAAGTTCATCGCGGCGTTCTTCCGCAACCCCGTGGTGCGCGACCAGGTCCACGCGCTGCTCAAGGGGCGCGATGGCCTGATGGGTGGCATCTGCAACGGCTTCCAGGCGCTGATCAAGCTGGGCCTGGTGCCCTACGGCGAGATCCGGGAGGCCGACCAGTGCGTGGAGGCCACGCTGACCTTCAACGACATCGGCCGCCACCAGTCCAGGCTGGTGACCACCCGCGTGGCGTCGAACATGAGCCCGTGGCTCATGAACGCCAAAGTCGGCGGCGTGTACACCGCGCCCATCTCCCACGGCGAGGGCCGGTTCATCGCCTCGGACGACTTCATCGCCAAGCTCGCCCAAAACGGCCAGATCGCCACCCAGTACTGCGACCTGGACGGCAGGCCCACCATGGACATCCTGTTCGACCCCAACGGCTCCTGCCAGGCCATCGAGGGCATCACCTCCCCCGACGGCCGGGTCTTCGGCAAGATGGCCCACTCCGAGCGCGTCGGCTTCAACGTGGACCTCTATAAGAACGTCCCCGGCGATTACGACATCGGGATGGTCAGGAGCGCGGTGGAATACTATAAATAATATCACAGGGCAATACAAGGCCGGGGGCGTCCGTTCGGACGCCCCCGGTCATCTATACCCATCAGTCGGAGACGCTGGTGGGTGGGTTGCAGTACGGGCAGGCCTTATAGCCCCAATCCTTGGCGTACTGCAGGGTGATGCTCGTGCCGCTCTTCATCTTGGTATCGGAGCAGCGGGAGGACTTGTGGTAGTAGAAGTAGTAATCGCCGTCCAGGTCCACGTACACCTTGGTATCGCCGCTGGCGGAATACTTGTCGGTAGACACGGGGGCCTTGCTGTAACTCGTGGACTTGGCGGTGACGCCCGCCTCCTCCACCAGCTTGCTGATCTCCTTGATGTCGGACTTGGACAGATTGCCGTCGGAGAGGTCGCTGGCGGAGATGCCGCTGTTGTACAGCTTGGCGCAGGTGGAGCACATCTTCTTGCCCAGCGCCCTCGCCACGGCCAGCGTGCCCGACTTGGCGTTGGAGCTGGCGTGGAGCTTGTAGTAGTGGTAGTACTTGTCGCCCGAGGACGAATACACCTTCATGCTGGCAGTCTTCATGCACTTCGGGCAGGGCTTCTTGCCGTAGTTGAGCGCCGTCTCCAGGGTGATGTGGCTGGGGTTCTCCAGGCCGGAGCAGTCGCTCTTGGAGTGGTAGTACGTGCCGCTGACGGTGGCGTACACCTTGATGCCGGAGGTGCCGGACTTGTAGGTGTTGGTGCTGGTCAGCGTCTTGGTCTTGGTGACGCAGTACGGGCACGCCTTGTAGCCGTAGGCCAGCGCCGAGGCCAGGCTGCCGCTCTTGGCGCCCGTGCCCGCGTGGGTCTTGCTGTTGTGGTAGTACTTGCCGCCGCGGGTGGCGTACACGGTGCGCCGCGCCGACGCGCAGCACTTCGGGCAGGCGGTCTTGCCGTAGTTCATGGCGGTCTCCAGGGTGACGCGGCCCGCGTTGGTCATGCCGGAGCAGTCGCTGACTCGGTGGTAGTACTTGCCGTCGGCCCGGGCGTAGACGTAGATGCCGGACTTGCCGCTGGTGTAGGTGTGGCTGTTGACCAGCTTGGCCTTGGCCGCCTCGATGGAGGCCACGGTGGACGCGCTGGCGGTGGACGCGGACGAGGCGTTCTTGCCGATGCAGTAGGAGCAGGCGGTCTGCCCGAGCATCAGCGCCTGGGCCAGCGTGCGCTTCTCGCCGTTCTTCAGACCCGACTTGGTGCAGACCGGCGCGGAGTGGTAGTGGTCGCCGCCGGAGGTGGAGTACACCGTGCGGTTGGCGGCGCTGGCGCAGGTGGGGCACGCCTTCTTACCGGCGTTGATGGCCTGCTTGAGCGTGATGCGGCTCGCGCCCTTCATGCCGGAGCAGCCGTTCTTCAAGTGGTAGTAGGAGCCCTCCCGGGTGGCGTAGACGTAGGTGTTCTTCGCCGTCGCCTTGGCGCTGATGGTCGTGGTCCCCGTGTTGGAGGACGCGGAGGAGGACGACTTGGAGCTGCTCGACGACGAGGACGACGAGGACGAGCCGCCGGACGTGGTCTTGCCGGAGGAGGAGGACGAGGAGGAGGAATCCGCGGCGGCGGTCAGCGCCGTCTCGTCGATCTTCGCCCTGGCCTTCGCCATGGACGTGGTCTCGCTCCAGCAGCGCGGGCAGCGCTTGTAGCCCTGGGAGATGGCCTCGGCCATGGTGCCCGACGTGGCGGTGGTCATGCCGGAGCAGGTGGCGTAGCTGTGGTAGTACTTGCCGGACTTGGTGCAGTAGACCACGGTGTCCGCGTCGGAGGCGCACTTGGGGCACGCCTCGCGGTTCTGCAGCAGCATGGACTTCAGCGTGTAGCGCTGGGCGTCCTTCATGCCGGAGCAGTTCGGGTCGGTGTGGTAGTACTTGCCGTTGGCGGTGCCGTAGACGTAGGTGCCGTCGTCACCGGCCTCGGCGGCCTGCTGGAGCTGGCTGGCCGTGGGCAGCGCGCCGCTCTTGACGCAGACGGTGCACCGGCTCTTGCCCATGACCATCGCCTCGGCCAGCGTGACGCCCGCCGCGCCGGTCATGCCGGAGCAGGTCTTGTCAAGGTGGTAGCTCTTGCCATTCTTGGTGCAGTACACCGTGGTGCCCGCCGCCTTGCAGCAGGTGGGGCACGCGCCCTTGCCGGCCAGCAGCGCGTCCTTCAGCGACCCGCGGGTGGCCCCGGACATGCCGGAGCAGTTGGCGGTCATGTGGTAGTACTTGCCGCCGGAGGTGGTGTAGACGCTGATCTTGCTCTTGTCGGTGGTGGAGGACGTGATGAAGATCACGTCGCCCTCCTTGGTGCTCTTCTGCTCGCCGGTGACGCAGACCGGGCAGGCGGTCTTGCCGCGCAGCTCGGCGGCTTCCTTGGTGATGGAGGTCGCGCCGGTCATGCCCTGGCAGTTCTGGTCGGTGTGGTAATACTGGCCGGTCTGGGTGGCCCAGTAGGTGGTGGTGTCGCCGCCGGTGGCCGCGCCGATGCAGACCGGGCAGGCGGACTGCTTGCGGTTGTTCTCGGCGACCTCCTTGGGCACGCGGGACACGGACACGCCCTCGTCGATGTTCGTACAGGTGGCGCTCGAGTGATAGTACAGGCCGGTGGCCGGGCTGTACACGTAGGCCGACGCGCTCAGCGCCGCGCTGGCGGCGTCCACCAGCGGCGTGGGCGAGGGCTCGACCTCGGCGGTGCCGTCCGCGGTGATGCCGGTGGTAGTGCCGTCGGTCAGCGGGGTGGCCTCGGGCTCCAGCGCCTCGTCGCCGCCGGTGGTGCCCTCGGACGACGTGTCGTCCGTGGTGGTGCCGCCCACGTTGTCCACGGTCAGGTCAAGGCCCGCGTCGCCGTCATTGTTGCCGAAGTCCAGCGTGGTGACGGTGGAGGTGGGCGCGAGGGTGATGGTGGCGTCCTGGGTGGCGTCCTGGGCCCCGCCGAAGATGGCGGAGAAGATCAGGATCAGCGCCACGACGAACCAGATCGCGGACGCCGCGGTCACGGCGATGCGCACGGGCTTGTCGAACTTGTTGCGGCGCCACAGCAGGTAGATGCCCAGCGGCGGGAACAGGAACAGCAGCAGGTAGGTGACCCAGTCGTTCTCGTCCACGTACTGCATCAGCGGGCTCTCTTCGGCGGGGTAGTAGCCGTCGTCGTAGTTCTCGCCCGCGTCCTCGTCGGAGTAGCGGTCGTCGTACTCGCCCTCGGGCGCGTAGTCGTCCCCGTCGTCGTAGTAGCCGCCGTCGCCGTCGTCGTCGTAGCCGTTGTCGTCGTACCCGGCGTCGTCGTCATAGCGGTCGTCGTAGCCGTCGTCATCGTACCCGGCGTCGCGGTCATCGTAGCCGTCGTCGTAGCCGGGGTCGTCCGCGTAGCCGTCGTCGTAGCCCGGGTCGTCGGCATAGCCGTCGCCGTCCCGGTCGTCGTAGCCGTCGTCATAGCCGGGGTCGTCGTAGCCGTCCGCCCCGTCCATCGCGTCGTTTTCTTCTATTATATCTTCATCCGCCGACTGCTTCCTGCCGCCGAACAGGCGCTTGATCTCCCCATCGCCCCAGCGATAGTCGAGACCGTCCTTCGACAGCTTGAACCTCAGCTTTCCAATCGCGTGCGTCGCCATAGTCGTATTCCCCTCATTGATTTCACGCATCGAGATCTTATCGCCCGGGGCGGTTTGGGCCCACCTTGGGCGCATGCTACTAAATGCCATTACAAGCATACATCATATATAGCCCGATGTCAATCCGTCAGAGGCGAAAAATCGAAATTTTGCCACAATTTATCGTAATACAAACGACATATATCGAAATATTATTGAAAAAAATATACCGAAACATCACAATCTGGCGTTGCCTGCCGAGGGGCGTTGTGCTATAATATAGACATAATTTTGCGGAATCGTTACGAAGGTTCCCGGGAGGTAATACTATGTCCAAACCGGTCAAAGGCTTGAGGATCGGCGGCTACCGCATCACGCCGCTGGGCCTGGTCACACTGGGAATTTTATTATTGATACTTTTGGGCGTGATCGGCGTGGTGGTGTTCAATCCCTTCGGCGGCGCGGACCGGGTGGCCCCGGAGCCGACGCCCACCCCCACCATCGACCCGGAGCTGATAACGCCCACCCCGTCGCCCACCCCGACCCCGTCGCCCACGCCGGAGCCTGAGCCCCGCAGCGCGACGATACGGTCCCTGGGCGAGATCGCCATGCAGAACAACCTGCTCAAGGCGGCCACCACCGACGGCGAGAACTTCGACTTCACCGACATGTTCTCCTACGTGACCGAGAGCATGGGCAAGGCCGACTTCACCGTGGCGGACGTCGAGGGCACCCTGGGCGGCACGGCCAAGATCTCCGGCGGCGACACGATGATCACCCCGCCGTCGCTCATCCAGACCCTTCAGGACTGCGGCGTCGACATGCTGACCATCGCCAACGACCACGCCCTGGACGGCGGCGCGGACGAGCTCAAGGGCACCATGACCAACCTCAAGCAGGCGGGCATGGACTACATCGGCGGCGCGCTGTCCGCGGACGAGAAGAAGCAGCCCGTCATCAAGAACATCAACGGCATCAACGTGGCCTTCCTGGCCTACACCGACTCCCTGAACGGCAAGGAGAAGAAGAACAAGGACCTGTTGAAGTTCGGCATCAACCTGGTCACCAAGTCCGACCCCACCAACGACATCAAGGCCGCCCGCGAGGCCGGCGCGGACATCGTCGTGGTGTACATGAGCTGGGGCAAGATGCTCAAGCGCGACATCACCGACGACCAGAAGAAGATCGGCAAGGTGCTCATCAAGGCCGGCGCGGACGTCATCATCGGCTACGGCCCGCATGTGGTCCAGCCCGCCATGTGGGTGGACGCCCCCGCGGACAAGGAGGGCAACGTGCACCGCACCCTGGTGGTCTGCGCCACGGGCAACTTCCTGTCCGACCAGCGCGACCAGTACGCCGACTCCGGCATGATCTTCGAGTTCACCATCCAGGAGACCGGCTCCGCCACCGGGCTGTACACCATCACCAATCCCACCTACATCCCCACCTACGTGTGGCGGGCGCAGGGCGAGACGGACAACTACGTCTACCACACCATGGCCGTGGGCCAGTGGCTGGAGGAGCAGCCCGAGGGCATGTCCTACGGCACCGACGTCACCCGCATGCGGGAGGTCTGGGCCGAGGTGCAGAGCGTCATGGGCACCGACGTGGCCACCGTCGCGGCGGAATAGCAATACACAAAATCGCATCGCCCCGCACGATCGTGCGGGGCGATGTCATGAACGGGGGTCACCAATGTCCTTTTCCAACGACCTTCTCAAATGGTACGACCAGAACCGGCGCGACCTCCCCTGGCGCGGGGCGCAGGACCCCTACCGCATCTGGCTGTCGGAGATCATGCTCCAGCAGACCCAGACCGAGACGGTGAAGGGCTACTACGCGCGGTTCCTGGAGCGCTTCCCCACCGTTCAGGCGCTGGCCGCGGCGGACGAGGACGCAGTCTTAAAGCTGTGGGAGGGGCTGGGCGACTATTCTCGCGACCGGAAACTGCACGCGGCGGCGAAGAAGGTGTCCTACGAATACGGCGGCAGCTTCCCCGCGGACGCAGCGGGCCTGCGCAGGCTGCCGGGCGTCGGCCCCTATGCCGCCAACGCCATCGCCTCCATCGCCTACGGGGAGCCGGTGCCCGCGCTGGACGGCAACCAGGCGCGGGTGCTGTCCCGGGTGCTGGCGTGGGAGGAAGAGATCAAGACCCCCTTCGACCTGCTGGCCCCGGCCACGGAAATGATGGACAAGGCCCGCCCCGGCGACTACAACCAGGCGCTGATGGACCTGGGCGCGACGATCTGCGTCCCCAAGTCGCCCCGATGCGGGGACTGTCCCGTGGCGGATCACTGTCAGGCCTACCGCGAGGACGCGGCGATGGACTTCCCCCTGAAGCCCGCGCCCGTGGCGAAGAAGGAGCAGGACTGGACGATCCTGCTCGTCACCGTGGATGGGAGGCTGCTGACCCGCCGCCGTCCCAAGGGGCTGCTGGGCGGGCTGTACGAATTCGTGGCCATCGAGGGCCGCTTCCCCGACGGGGAGAGCATCGCGGCGGCGCTGACCGAGCGCGGCTTCACGAACCCCCGCGTCACCGAGCGCCTGCCCGACGCGAAGCACGTCTTTACCCACCTGGTCTGGCACATGCAGGGCTGGCGGGCGACCTGCGACGCCGCGCCGGAGGGGTACGTCCCCGTCGATGTAAACGAGCTGTCCAAGCTGGCCTTCCCCAGCGCCCTGCGCATATACAGAGAGGCGGCGATCCGTTGAAGGTCGCCGCCCCTAAGTTTATTTCGGTTCCTTGCCCGCCTTGAACACCATCATCATCTCGTGGGTGAGGCTGAAGTCGTTGGGCTGGCCCTCCACGTCCTCGCGCCGGGTCCAGACGGCCTCCTTCAATTCGTTGGCGTCCATGTGGATCTCGGTGGAGCCGTCCACGTCGCAGTAGAACCCGGCCAGCAGGTCGTCCACGATGCCCCAGGGCTGGCTCTTGTAGTAGCGGATGTTCTTGACCCGAAGCCCCGCCTCCTCCATGACCTCCCGGGCCACGGTCTCCTCCAGCGTCTCGCCGATCTCCGTGAACCCCGCGATCAGCGCGTAGAAGGGGATGTCCCGGCCCTTGTACTTGGTGGTCAGGATGGAATCGCCGTTGGTGACGCCCACGATGACCGCCGGGATGATGCGCGGGTAGATGCGCCGACGGCAGGCGTCGCAGACCACGGCCCGCTCGTCCGTCGCCACGTGGGTCGGCTTCCCGCAGCGGCCGCAGTAGCGGTTGTCCGCGTACCAGTTGGCGAGTTGGAACGCCGTCCACGCCGCGAAGATGGTCTCCCGCGGCCCCGCGGCGCGGCTGCGCAGCCCCTTCACCGCGCAGTACTCCCAGCCCTCGGGCGGCTCCACGTCGGCGTCCACCGCCAGGTAGCAAGGCGCGTCGTCCAGCGTGAACAGGAAGCGGTATTCCCCCGCGTCGGGGAAGTCGCTCACCCGCGGCAGCGCGACCGCGTCCCCCTCGAACCGGCAGAGCACCTCCGGCCCGCGGATGATGAACGCCGCGCCCGCCGGGTCCAGCGGCCGGTCGGGGATGAATTCGTTGTGGAGCTTGTGGGGATAGATGTCCTGTATCAAAACAGCGCCCTCGCTTTCTTGATGTTCAGTCCCAGGGGAAGCGGTACTTGTCCTCCAGGCTCAATTCCTTCCGCACGGCGTTCAATTCGCCCTGCACGGATTCGTTGATGAGCACGCCGTCGGCCTGCTTCAGCTTGATCTCGTATTCCTTCTCGCCCGCGGTGTAGATGCGCTCGGCCCCGGGCATGCGCTTCGACGCCCGCACGGCCCGCAGGATCTCCCCGGATTTCCTGCGGCACACGTCCTCGCCCAGGAAGTGATCGGTGTCAATGGCGATGAAGAAGTGCCCGAGCCGCGGGGCGCATTGGTTCCCGTGCTCGTCTTTGCCGTTGAGCGCCTTGCCGTAGTACCCGTCCTGGAGCGCCGCACACATCAGCTCCACGAACATCGCAAAGCCGTAGCCCTTGTACCCGGCCAGGTCCTCCCCGACGCCGCCCACGGTGGTCAGCGCGGCGGTGTTGTCCCGGATGCGCTTGAGCGCGGCGTCGGCATCGCCGGTGACCAGTTGGCCGTCGTCGCCGATGATGGTCCCGGGGCGCACGTCCTCGCCCACCCGGGCGTAGTATTCGATCTTGCCGTTCTGGGTGATGGACGTGGCGCAGTCGAAGTTGAAGTCGAAGGGCTCGTCGGTGGGCACGCCCAGGGTCAGCGGGTTGGTGCCGAACATGCCCTCCACGCCCCAGGTGGGCGCGACGGAGGGCCGCGCGTTGGTGCCGGTCATGCCCACGCACCCGGCCTTGGCCGCCATGCTGGTGTAGTACCCGGCGATGCCGTAGTGACAGGAGTTCCGCGCCACCACCATGCCCATGCCGTAGGCCTTGGCCTTCCGGATCGCCAGGGACATGGACTTGTAGCCGACCACCTGGCCCATGCCGTCGTGGCCGTCCACCACCGCCGTGGTGGGGGTCTCCTTCACGATCTCGTACTCGGTGACCGGCTTCTGCACCCCCGCCCGGATGCGGTCCAGGTAGATGGGCTTGAAGCGGTTCACGCCGTGGGACTCGATGCCGCGCCGGTCCGCCTCCAGCAGGATGTCCGCGCACAGCCGCGCGTCGTCCTCCGGGACGCCGTAGCGGACGAAGGTCTCCACGACGAAGTCGGTGATGGTCTGCCAGTCGATGCGCATCTGTGCCATGGGTCAGCCTCCTTGATCCGCGGTCGTATCGTCGGTCGTCATCTGTAATGTCGCCTCGGTCAGCACCTGCCAGGCGGCGCGGGCCGTCTCGCTGGCGGCGAGCCGCGCCATGTCCGCGTCCACGCCCGCGTCCTCGTAAAGCGGCGCTTCGTTCGCGTAGTCCTCGAAGGCCGCGTCCGCCTGCGCGAACACCGCGTCGCGGTTCTCCATGAACCGCAATTGCCGCGCCGCGCCCAGGGCGTCCCAGGCGATGTCCAGGTTCTCGACCAGCGCGTCCCTATCGGCGTCCCGGAGCGCCTTTTCCTCCGCGAACGTCAGCGCCTTGCAGACCGCCACCGCCAATTTCAGCGAGTAGCCCGCCGAACCCTCCCCCGGCTCGGCCACCGGGCTCAGGTACCCGGTCAGCAGCGCCTGGGGCGTGGTTGCGCCCTCTCCCAGCGCGGCGCACAGCGGCATCGCCGCTAATATCAGCGCCGCCGTCAGCAGCGCGAACGCCTTCCGCATGTCCATCGCCTCCTTGTATGCTATGATATTACCACGAATGGCGGGAAATTGCAAGGCGTCGGGCGAGTTGAACTTTCGCCGGTTTCGTGATAAGATATATACATGAATACGAATAAAAGGAAGGATGACGATATGAAGTGGATGATCGCGTCGGACATACACGGCAGCGCGAAGTGGTGTGAGAAGCTGATCGAGGCGTGGCGCACAGAGCGCCCCGGGCGGCTCGTGCTGCTTGGGGACCTGCTCTACCACGGCCCGCGCAACGACCTGCCCGAGGACTACGCGCCGAAGAAGGTCATCGCGATGCTGAACGCCATCGCGCCGGAATTGCTCTGCGTGCGGGGCAACTGCGAGGCCGAGGTGGACCAGATGGTGCTGGACTTTCCCGTGATGGCGGACTACGCCGTGCTGTGCGTGGACGGCCACACGATCTACGTGACCCACGGCCACGTGCACGGCGAGGACGCGCCGCCGCCCCTCAAGGACGGGGACATACTGCTCTGCGGCCACACCCACGTGCCCGGCCTGCGCCGCCACGAGGGGTATACCTACATGAACCCCGGCTCGGTGTCCATCCCCAAGAACGGCTCCGCCCACAGCTACGTCACCCTCGAGGACGGCCTCGCCGCGTGGAAGGACCTGGGGAACGACTGCGCCGTCTACGACACCCACCGGCTCTGGTAAAACACAGTTCACAATAGTTTGATACTATAAACTTATAATATGTGGCAGAACTGCGGGCGCTGGGGGCAGCGCCCCTACTCCCTACTGCCTACTCCCTACTCCCTAACTTCAAATATTCATCGAGAAATAACACTACGAACCGTTATCTTAGCGGAAATCGCGCGGATATATAGGTATAATAAATATGGATAGATATATCCGCGAATGATACGACAGAGGGCGGCGAAGGGGCCGCGAGGACGCATAGACATGAGAATCGGACTGGACATCGGATCGACCACCATCAAGTGCGTGGTGCTGGACGCGGAGGGGAACATCGTATTCTCCCGCTATCAGCGCCACAAGTCGCAGATCGCGCAGCTTGCGGAGGTGCTGCTGCACACCATCCAGGCGGAGTTCCCGGGGGAGAAGTTCACCCTCGGCATCTCCGGCTCGGCGGGCATGGGGCTGGCGGAGGAGCTGGACATCGACTTCCAGCAGGAGGTCTACGCCACCCGCGTCGCCTTGAAGCACCTGGTCCCGGAGGCGGACTGCGCCATCGAGCTGGGCGGCGAGGACGCGAAGATACTGTTCCTGCCCCGCGACGGCGTGGGCGGGCTCGAGGTGCGCATGAACGGCACCTGCGCCGGGGGCACCGGCGCGTTCATCGACCAGATGGCCACCCTGATGGACGTGTCCGTGGAGCAGCTGGAGCCCATGTCCGCCGCCCACCAGCGCAGCTATGCCATCGCGTCCCGGTGCGGCGTGTTCGCCAAGTCCGACATCCAGCCGCTTTTGAACCAGGGCGCGCGCAAGGAGGACGTGGCCCGCAGCATCTTCGAGGCCGTGGCCGGGCAGACCATCGTGGGCCTGGCCCAGGGCCGGGAGATCACCGGCAACGTGGTCTACCTGGGCGGGCCGCTGACCTTCTTCTCCCAGCTTCGGGACTGCTTCGACCAGGCGCTGGGCATCGAGGGCGTCCATCCCGAGAATTCGCTGTACTTCGTGTCCATCGGCGCGGCCATGCTGGCCGAGCGCGAGGTGGACATCGACGCGCTGCTCCCCCGCATCCGCCGCCGCGCCCAGGGCGCGCGCTACGTAGCCTGTCCCCCGCTGTTCAACGACCCGGCGGAATACGAGGCGTTCAAGGCCCGCCACGCCCGGGCCAAGGTGGAGACCGTTCAAAAGCCCGGCTACAAGGGCAAGGTCTACATCGGCATCGACTCCGGCTCCACCACCATCAAGGCCGTGGTCATCGACGAGGACTTCAACCTCTTAAAGACCGCCTACATGTCCAACAAGGGCAATCCCCTGCCCGCCGTGCAGAAATTCCTGAAGGAATTCTACGCGGAATACCCCGAGGCCACGGTGGCCGGGGCCGGGGCCACCGGCTACGGCGAGGCGCTGGTGCAGGCGGCGTTCCGGCTGGACGGCGGCGTGGTGGAGACCGTGGCACACTTCATCGCGGCGCGGCAATTGCAGCCCCAGGTGGACTTCATCATCGACATCGGCGGGCAGGACATCAAGTGCTTCCGCATCCGCGACGGCGCCATCGACGACATCTTCTTGAACGAGGCCTGCTCCTCCGGCTGCGGCTCCTTCATACAGACCTTCGCCGCGGCGTGGGGCCTGCCGGTGGACGAGTTCGCCCGCCGCGGCCTGATGGCGAAGCAGCCCGTCGATCTGGGCTCCCGCTGCACGGTGTTTATGAACTCCTCTGTGAAGCAGGCGCAGAAGGACGGCGCGACCCTCGAGGACATCTCCGCGGGCCTGTCCATCTCCATCGTCAAAAACGCGCTGTACAAGGTCATCCGCACGGCCAACGCCGCCGAGCTGGGCGACCACATCGTGGTGCAGGGCGGCACTTTCCTGAACGACGCCGTGCTCCGGGCGTTCGAGCGGGAGATCGGCAAGGACGTGGTGCGGCCCAACATCGCGGGCCTGATGGGGGCCTACGGCGTGGCCGTGTGGTCTGCGGGACGCTCCAAGGGCGAAAGCACCATGCTCTCCCCCGCCGAGCTGGAGGCCTTCACCATGCAGACCACCAACACCCGCTGCCAGGGCTGCAAGAACCACTGCATGCTGAACATCATCCGCTTCGACGGCGGGCGGCGCTTCATCTCCGGCAACCGCTGCGAGAAGATGACCGGCAGCGGCAAGGCCGAGATGCCCAACATGTATGAGATCAAGCGACAGCTCCTGCGCGGGTTCGCCCCGGGCGAGGACCGCCGCGGCAGGATCGGCATACCGATGGGGCTGAACATGTACGAGCTCTTCCCCTTCTGGCACAAGCTGTTCACGCAGCTGGGCTTCGAGGTGGTGCAGTCCCCGGAATCCGACCACGCGCTTTACGCCATGGGCCAGCGCACCATCCCGTCGGACACCGCCTGCTACCCCGCCAAGCTGATGCACGGCCACATCGAGTGGCTGCTGCAGCAGGGCGTGGACGCGGTGTTCTACCCCTGCCTGAGCTACAACTTCGACGAGGGCAAGGGCGACAACCACTACAACTGCCCGGTGGTGGCCTACTATCCCGAGGTGCTCAGGCTCAACGTGCCGGGGCTCAAGGACGTGAAGTTCATCTCCGACTACCTGGGCATCCACCGTCCCAAGGACTTCGAGAAGAAGTTCCCGAAGGTGCTGGAACGATACTTCCCCGGCATCCCGAAGCGGGAGGTCCGCGACGCCGTGCGCGCCGCCTACGCCGCCTACGACGAGCACATGGCCACGGTCCGGCAAAAGGGCGACGCGATGCTGAAGGAGGCCCGGCAGAAGGGCATCCCGGTCATCATCCTCTGCGGTCGCCCGTACCACGTGGACCCGGAGATCAGCCACGGCATCGACCGCCAGATCGCGCAGTTGGGCGCGGTGGTGGTCACCGAGGACAGCGTGAACATGGGGGTCCAGAAGTTCGAGGTCAACGTGCTGAACCAGTGGACCTACCACTCCCGGCTGTACTCCGCGGCGCAGTACGTGGCGTCCTGCGGCGACCCGGGCATCAACCTGGTGCAGCTCGTGTCCTTCGGCTGCGGCGTGGACGCCATCACCACCGACGAGGTCCGCGCCATACTCGCCCGGGGCCGCAAGCTGTACACCCAATTGAAGATCGACGAGATCACCAACCCCGGCGCGGTGCGCATCCGCTTGCGGAGCCTGTTCGCCGCCCTGGGCCAGGAATGAGGCATCGAGGTTTCATCATGCAGGAACGCATCGAATTCACCCGCGAGATGAAGCGGGACTACACCATACTGATCCCGAACATGCTGCCGCTGCACCTGCGGTTCGTGCGGGACGTGTTCGGGCTGCACGGCTACCGCATGGAGCTGCTGGACAACGACGGGCCGGGCGTGGTGGCGGCGGGCTTGAAGTACGTCCACAACGACACCTGCTACCCGGCGCTGTTGTGCATCGGCCAGTTCATCGACGCGCTGCAAAGCGGGAAGTACGACCTCGACAAGACCGCGCTGATCATCACCCAGACCGGCGGCGGCTGCCGCGCGTCCAACTACATCCACCTGCTCAGAAAGGCGCTCCAGCGGGCGGGCATGGGCCAGATCCCGGTGATCTCATTGAACCCTGCGGGGCTCGAGAAGAACAGCGGCTTCCAGCTCACGCCGACGCTCCTGTTGCAGGCGCTGTTCGCGATACTGTACGCGGACGTGCTGATGTGCCTGAAAAACCAGGTGGAGCCCTACGAGAACGAGAAGGGCGCGTGCGCGAAGCTGGTGGACGCCTGGGCCGAACGGCTGACCGAGCAGTTCCGCAGGCATCCCCGGGCCGCGGCGCTGGGCTTTCGGAAGAACCTTAAGCAGATCGCGCGGGACTTCGATTCCGTGCCCTACACGCCCCAGGACAAGGTGAAGGTGGGCATCGTCGGGGAGATCTATGTGAAGTACTCCGACACCGCCAACAACCACCTCGAAAAGTTCCTGCTGGAACAGGGCTGCGAGGTCAACGTGCCGGGGCTGATGGGCTTTTTGTTGAACGCGCTGGACCACAACATCGACGACGTGGACCTGTACGGCGGCAACCGCTTTACCCAGGGCCTGTGCAAGCTGGCCATGCGCTGGGTGGGCCACATCGAGGCCGTCATCTCCAGGGCCGTCCGCCAGAACAGCCGCCTGGATCCCCCCACCCCCTACAAGACCACCCGGCAGGAGCTGGACGGCGTGCTGGGCGTGGGCTGCAAGATGGGCGAGGGCTGGCTGCTCACCGCCGAGATGTGCGAGCTCATCCACTCCGGCGTGCCCAACATCGTCTGCGTCCAGCCCTTCGGCTGCCTGCCCAACCACATCGCCGGCAAGGGCACCATCCGCGCCCTGCGCGAGAAGTTCCCCGAGGCCAACATCGTCCCCATCGACTATGACCCCGGCGCCACCCGCGTCAACCAGGAGAATCGGCTCAAGCTGATGCTCTCCGTGGCCAGGGAGGCCAAGAAGGCGGGGTAAGGTACGCTGATTAGCGCGTTAGAATCGAGAGTGGAGAGTGAAGAGTGGAGAGTGGAGATGCGGTTCAAATCCCTGCGGGATTTGTTATAATTAAAAAAGTCCGAAGGATCTCCACCAAGATGATGGAAGACCGGGCGATGAGGGCAAGCGCTTCGCACGGTTGTGCCCCTACGAGTGCGGGATTTGTTATAAAAAAAGAAATCCGAAGGATTTCCACCAAAACTCCACTCTTAACTCTCAACTCTCCACTCTAAAAACGACCTCACCGCGCCGAACGGGGCGCGGTGAGGTCGTTTTTTTACCGGAGGCTCTCCATCTCCGCGATGCGGGCCTTGAGCTTTTCGAGCAGGCCGCGGTTGGTGGCGAGCTTTTCGCGCTCGGACTCCACCAGTGCGGCGGGGGCCTTATTGACGAAGCCGGGATTGCCGAGCATCTTTTCCGCCCGGGCGATCTCCCCCTCCAGGCCCTTGAGGTCCTTGGCGAGGCGCTTCAATTCCTTGTCCACGTCCACCAGCTCGCCCAGCGGCATGAACAGCTCGCAGGCCTCGGTGACAGCGGAGGCGGACTTCTCGGGGTTGGCGGCGGCGGCGTCCAGCAGCTCCACGGCGCTGGCGTTGGCCAGGCGCTTGAAGAGGCCCTCGGCGGAGGCCAGCGCGTCGGCCCAGCCCGCGTGGGGCTTGAGCATCAGCGTGGCCCTGCGGCCGGCCTGCACGTTCATCTCCACGCGCAGGTTGCGGACGGCGCGGATGACCTCCATGATGCCCTCCATCTGTGCGGCCTCGGCGGGGAAGTCGTACTCGGCGCGGCACTGGGGCCAGGCCGCCTCGATCAGCATGCCCTCGACGTTGGGCAGGTAGCCGTAGACCTCCTCGGTGATGAACGGCATGTAGGGGTGCAGCAGCTTGAGCATGCCGGTGAGCACGTACAGCAGCACCTCCTGGGTGGTGGACTTCACGTCCCCCTCCTCGGCGTAGAGGCCCTGCTTGGCCATCTCGATGTACCAGTCGCAGAAGGTGGACCACACGAAGTCGTACAGCTTGGTGGCGGCGAGGCCCAGGTCGTAGCCCTCGAGGTTGTCGGTGATGCCGCGCACGGCCTCCTGGTACCTGGTCAGTATCCACTTGTCGGCCAGGGACAGCTTGTTGACGTCGATGCCCTTCGGCTCAAAGTCCTGGAGGTTCATCAGCACGAACCGGCTGGCGTTCCAGATCTTGTTGGCGAAGTTGCGGAAGGACTCCAGCTTTTCGTCGGACATGCGGATGTCGCTGCCGGGAGCCACGCCCATCACCAGCGAGAAGCGCAGGGCGTCGGTGCCGTACTTGTCGATGACCTCGATGGGGTCGATGCCGTTGCCCAGGGACTTGGACATCTTGCGGCCCAGCGCGTCGCGCACGATGCCGTGCATCAGCGCCACCTCGAAGGGGCTCTCGCCGGTCTGCTCGATGCCGGAGAACACCATGCGGGCCAGCCAGAAGAAGATGATGTCGTAGCCGCAGGACAGCACGGTGTTGGGATAGTAATACTTGAAGTCGTCGGTGTCGTCCGGCCAGCCCAGCGTGGAGAAGGGCCACAGCGCGGAGGAGAACCAGGTGTCCAGCACGTCCTCGTCCTGGTGGACGGGCTTGCCGCACTTCGGGCAGGTGGTGATGTCCTCGCGGGTGACGAAGGTCTCGCCGCAGTCGTCGCAGTAGAACGCCGGGATGCGGTGGCCCCACCAGAGCTGGCGGCTGATGCACCAGTCGCGGGTGTTCTCCATCCAGTGCAGGTAGGTCTTTTCAAAGCGCTCGGGGATGAAGCGCAGCTTCTTGTCGTAGACCACCTGGCAGGCGGGCTCGGCCAGGGGCTTCATCTTCACGAACCACTGGCGGGAGACCATCGGCTCCACGGTGGTGTGGCAGCGGTAGCAGGTGCCCACCTCGTGGGTCAGCGGCTCCACGGACTTGAGCAGGTTGAGCGCCGTCAGGTCCTCGACGATGGCCTTGCGGGCCTCGGCGGTGGTCATCCCGGCGTACTTGCCGCAGTCCAGCACCTCGGGCTCGTCCTTGCTGGCCCGGCCGGAGGCGATCAGCTCCGCGGCCTCGGCGGCCTCCTTCGCGCCGGTCATGTGGCCGTCGTAGGTGAACACGCGCACCATCGGCAGGTCGTGGCGCTTGCCGACCTCGAAGTCGTTGGGGTCGTGGGCGGGGGTGATCTTCACGACGCCGGTGCCCTTCTCCATGTCGGCGTGCTCGTCGCAGACGATGGGTATCTCCTTGTTCACCAGCGGCAGCATCACGTGGCAGCCGTGCAGGTGCTTGTAGCGCTCGTCCTCCGGGTTGATGGCCACGGCGGTGTCGCCCAGCATGGTCTCGGGACGGGTGGTGGCCAGCTCCAGCAGCTCGCCGGTCTCCTTCACGGGATAGAGGATGTGCCAGAAGTGACCGTTCTGGGTCTCGTACTCCACCTCGGCGTCGGACAGCGAGGTCTGGCAGCAGGGGCACCAGTTGATCATGCGGCTGCCGCGATAGATCAGGTCCTTTTCGTACAGGCGCACGAAGGTCTCCCGCACGGCGCGGGACAGGCCCTCGTCCATGGTGAAGCGCTCGCGGCTCCAGTCGCAGGACACGCCCAGCTTGCGGAGCTGGCGCACGATGCGGCCGCCGTACTCCTTCTTCCACTCCCAGGTGCGCTCCAGGAACTTCTCGCGGCCGATCATGGCCTTGGTCAGCCCCTCCTTGCGCAGGGCGTCCACCACCTTCACCTCGGTGGCGATGGCGGCGTGATCGGTGCCCGGCACCCACAGGGTCGGGTCGCCCTTCATGCGGTGGTAGCGGATCAGCACGTCCTGGGGCATCTCGTCCAGGGCGTGGCCGATGTGCAGCTGTCCCGTGATGTTCGGCGGCGGCATGACGATCACGAAGGGCTTTTTGCTCTCGTCCTTCTTCGGCTGGAACGCGCCGGACCGCTCCCACATGTCATAGATGCGCCCCTCCACCTGGCTGGGCTGCCACACCTTTTCCATCGTGAATTCCTTTTTGACTTCCATTCGTATATCCCCCTTGCATTATATACAAATAATCAAGATCGCCCCGATGCCGCACACCAGCAGGCTGACCAGCTTCAAAGCCTTTTGCCGGGATTCGCTGTCCCGGGCGATCCGCCGATTCAGGAGCGATACGGCAAGACCCGCGACCATGACCGCCAGTCCCGCCCGGTTCAGCCCGCTGA
>JAFUWR010000391.1 GCA_017471125.1 Clostridia bacterium
CCGCCGCCTGCGCCGCGCGGTGGCAAAGCTAAAGCGCCCCGCGTCTTTGCGCGTGGCGCTGTATGGGCTGTCGCTGTTGGGCATGTACCTGCTCACCGGCCGCGCCCCGTACCTGTTCTGCGGGCTGCTGCTGGTCGGCGCGGCGGGCATGAATATCATCCACACATGACGAGGGACGCGCCGCGGCGCGTCCCTTCATCATAGGTCCTCCAACCGTATCTTCGAGTTCTCCCGGGCCTGCCGGTAGATGCTGAACCGGCCGCCGATGGTCTGGACCGGCTCGGCGTGGACCCGGGCGCACAGCGCGTCGCAGGCCTCCCGGGTGGACCCGAAGGGCGCGTTCTTCTGCACCGTCACCTTGATGAGCTCCCGGGCCTCCAGCGCGTCCCAGCACTGCTTCACCAGGTTGTCCGTGATGCCGTCCTTGCCGATGTGGAGCACCGGCTCCAGCGTGTTGCACATCGAGCGCAGCGCGGCTCGCTGTTTCGTGGTCATCTCATATTCCTCCATTTTATCGTCGCGGGCGCTGGGGGCAGCGCCCCTACATGTCGCCGTAACCCCTACTGCCTACTGCCTACTGCCTACTCCCTAAGCTATTCTACAAAGTCAAATTCCATCTCCCCGATGACGACGCTGTCGCCCTCGCGCGCGCCCTTTTCGCGCAGCGCGTCGATGACGCCCAGGCGACGCAGGGAGCGATGGAACCAGTTCAGGGACTCCTCGTTGTCGAAGTTGACGGCCTCGATGAGCCGATCCATCTCCCGGCCGGAGACGAAGTACACGCCGCCCTCGCGCTCCACGGTGAACGCCTCGCCGGCGTTGGGGTCGAGCTCGTACAGCTCCTCCTCGGCGAAGGGCTCCGCGGGCGGGCACTTCGACAGCATGTCGGCGGTGGCGTACATCAGGGCGTTGAAGTTGTCCCGGGTGGCGGCGGACACCGCGTAGACCGGGATGCCCGTGCCGTCGAGCTTCGCCTTCAGCCGCGCCAGGTTCTCCTCTGCCCCGGGCAGGTCCATCTTGTTCGCCACGGCGATCATGGGCCGGTTGCGCAGGTCGCCGTAGGCCTCCAGCTCCTTCATGATGGCGTCGAAGTCCTCCAGCGGGTCGCGGCCCTCGGAGCCGGAGATGTCCACCACGTGCAGCAGCATCCGCGTGCGCTCCACGTGCCGCAGGAAAGCGTGGCCCAGGCCGACGCCCTCGGCGGCGCCCTCCACCAGGCCGGGGATGTCCGCTAAAACGAAGCTGTCGTCGCCCTGCTTGACGATGCCCAGGTTGGGCTGCAGGGTGGTGAAGTGGTAGTTGGCGATCTTGGGCCGCGCGGCGGTGACCACCGACAGTATGGTGGACTTGCCCACGTTGGGGAAACCCACCAGGCCCACGTCCGCGATGGACTTGAGCTCCAATTGCAGCTCGACGACCTCGCGCTTCTCGCCGGGGCGGGCGAACTGGGGGGCCTGCCGGGTGGGGGTGGCGAAGTGCTGGTTGCCGAAGCCGCCCTTGCCGCCCCGCATCAGCGTCTTTTGCGCCCCCGGCTCCCACAGGTCCAGCAGCAGCTTGCCCGTGGCCTTCTCGCGCACCACGGTCCCCGGCGGCACCTCGATCACCACCGGCGCGCCGGACTTGCCCGACCGCCGGTTGGCCATGCCGTCCGCGCCGTTCTCGGCGGTGAACTTGCGCTTGTAGCGGAAGTCCATCAGCGTGTGCATGCGCTCCGACGCCTCGAAGATCACGTCGCCGCCGCGCCCGCCGTCGCCGCCGTCCGGCCCGCCGGCCTGCACGAATTTTTCCCGGTGGAAGGACACGCAGCCGTTGCCGCCGTCGCCGGCCTTCACCGTGATCGTCACAACATCTACAAACAAAGCCATATCAGTTCTCCATATGCTTTTCGCACAATCCGTCGTTCAGCGGGCAGCGCTCGCACTCGGGCTTCCGGGCGTGACAGCACCGCCGCCCGTGCCAGATGATGAGGTGGTGGCCCAGGGACCATATGTCCTTTTCCAGCAGTTCGCGCAGCTGCCGCTCCACCTTCTCGGGGGTGTTGGCGTCGGCCAGGCCGATGCGCCGGGACACCCGGAACACGTGGGTGTCCACCGGGATCTGGTCGTCCCCGAACGCTGCCAGGAGCACCACGCCCGCGGTCTTTTGGCCCACGCCGGGCAGCGCCATCAGTTCCTCGCGGGTGCTGGGCACCACGCCATTGTAGCGCTCCACCAGCGCGCGGCTGGCGGCGACGATGTTCTTCGCCTTGTTGTGGTAGAGCCCGCACTCCCGGATCATCGGCTCCAGCTCCTCCGGCTCCAGCTTCGCCATCGCGAAGGCGTCCGGATACTGGGGGAACAGCCGCGCCGTCACCAGGTTCACCCGCTTGTCGGTGCACTGGGCCGACAGGATCGTGGCGATCAGCGTCTCGTAGGGGTTCGCGAAGTGCAGCTCCGGCTTCGCCTCCGGGTACAGCGTTTGTAGCGCCGCCATCACCGCGCTGGCCCGCGCCGCGTCCATGGCCATCCCTCCAACTTTTGTATTTCATCCTATTATAGCCTGATTATGGCGCTTCGGTCAAGGGATAATCGCGCAACGGCAGGTTAATTCCATGGAGCCCCTTGCCACCCTCGCCCCAAGCATGTATAATAGGGGTATCACACACGACAGGAGGATACCATGAGCGACTATCTCGGAAAGGACACCTTCAAGCTGGGCTTCGGCCTGATGCGGCTGCCCAAGAATCCCGACGGCACCATCGACATCCCCCAGGTCTGTCAGATGACGGACAAGTTCATCGCCGCGGGCGGCACCTACTTCGACACCGCCTACGTCTACGACGACGGCGCCAGCGAGGCGGCGTTCAAGGCGGCGGTGGC
>JAFUWR010000043.1 GCA_017471125.1 Clostridia bacterium
ACGACCTCTCCGTCATTTGCTGCGCAAATGCCACCTCCCCTGACAGGGGAGGCAAGAGGGCTACGATCCAGCGCGGTAGCCTTGCCTCTCCTTTCAGGAGAGGTGCCGAGCAAAGCGAGGCGGAGAGGTCGTCCCCCGTAGGGGCGCTGCCCCCAGCGCCCGTTCCTCTGGGTCAAACCCCCGCGCCGCGGGCGGCGTCGCAGATGAGCTTGACGCAGGTGTCGTAGCCCAACAGGCCGCTGTCCAGGGACAGGGTGTAATTCTTCGCCATGCCCCAGTGCTTGCCGGTGAACTGCTGGTAGTAGTTGTGGCGGGCGCTGTCGGTGCGCTTGATGGCCTTCTGGATGTCGCCGGGGTTCTTGGAGCCGATCAGCTCGCTGACCCGCACGGCGCGGTGGATGTCGTCGGCATAGATGAACACGTTGATGGCCTCGATGTCCGCCTCCTCCAGTATGGCGTCGGCGCAGCGGCCCAGGATCACGCAGGGGCCCTTGCTGGCCAGCATCAGTATGACCTTCCGCTCGATCTCGTGGATGGCCTCGCGGCGGTCCACATAGGCGGCGGGGGTGATCCAGCGCCAGATGGCGTCGGCGCGGGAGATCTCCTCCTCCTCGCGCTCCACCACCCCGGCGTCCAGGCCGCTGTCGCGCACGGTGTTGCGGATGATGTCCTTGTCGTAGATCTCTATGCCCAGCGCCTCGGCCACGCGCTTTCCGATGGAATGGCCGCCCGCGCCGAATTCGCGGCTGATCGTGATGACGTGCATGCTGTTGCCTCCTTCGTGGGTGTTGCAAACATTATAGCAGAAAAAAGGGGGCTTGGCTACCCCCTTTTTCTACGCTTGCAGTATCGTTCCCGCCTTATCGACGAGCTTTTGCCGCACCTCTGGAATGGAGCCCAGCCCCGTCAGGCGCAGGGCGATGTCGAAGCCCCGGGCCTCGAGCCGCGTCCGCCAGGAATCATCGTCCCCGGCCAGGTCGTTCTTGGCGTGGTCCCCGGCCACCAGCATCAGCGGCATCAGCGTGAGCTTCTTCCCCGGCACGGCCTCAAGGTCGTCCAGTATGCCGTCCAGCCCCAGGTCGCCCTCCACGCAGGCCAGCTTCACCGTCTTGGGCAGGCGCTCCCGCAGGCGCAGGTAGGTGGCGTTGGCGGCGTGCTCGGTGCCGTGGCCCATGAGCAGCAGCGTCCGGCCCTCCTGCCGGGCGATGTCCCCGAGCAGGCCCGCCATCCAGTCCAGGTCCCCGTCGTCCGACAGCAGCGGCGCGGACACCGGCGCGTTCCCCGCGCAGGCCCGCAGCCGGTCGTACTCCTGGCCGGGGATGATGTGGGTGGACACCAGCGCCACCTTCTCATACCCCTCGGCGCGGACACGGGCGAGGGCCTCGGCCTCGTTCTCGATGTCCACGCCCCGGGCCTTCATGCGCTTGACGATGATGCGCGAGGTCCACGCCCGGAACACGTCCCATTCCGGGAACGCGGCCCGCAGCGCGTCCTCCACCGGGCGGATGCAGCTTTCCTCCGCGTCGGCGTGGGTGGTCCCAAAGCTCACGGCGATGATGGCACGTTTCATTCGTATTTCTCCTTCCTCACGTTCCGTTTCGGCGGATGGGGATGGTCACGACCACGTCGATGCGGTCGTCGCGCTCCTCCACCCGGCCTATGACCTGTATCCCGATGTGGTTCAGCTCCTTCACCGTGTCCATGACGGCGTTGATGATGATCCGGTTGTCCCGCACCACGGGACTGATAGCCTCCCTGTGGTCCTTTGGCTTTTGCCCGATCATCCCCTCGAGCTGCTTGACGCTCATGCGCCGCTCCGCGGCCTGCCGCGCCAGTTCGAGCTGCCTTTCCTCGTCCCCGGCCTTCAGCAGGGCCCGGGCGTGGCGCTCGGTGAGCCCCAGGCGGCGCACCTCCTGCCGCACGGCCTCGGGCAGGCGCAGCAGCCGCAGCCGGTTCGCCAGCGCCGACGGGCTGACCGACAGGCTCGCGGCCAGCTTTTCCTGGGTGATGGGGTGCTGCTCGAGGATGCGGCGGCAGGCCTCGGCGGCGTCCAGGAAGTGCAGATCCTCCCGCTGCAAATTCTCCACCAGCGCAATGAGGGCGCTGTCGCAGTCGCCCACGGACAGCACGATGGCCTCGGCGCTCCCCCGCCCCAGCAGCCTGAGCGCCCGCAGGCGGCGCTGCCCGGCGATGAGCTCGTAGCGCGGACCCCGGGCCCGCACCAGCACCGGCGAGAGCTGCCCGTGGCGGCGGATGGACTCCGCCAGGTCCCGGACCGACTCCGGATCCATCGCGCGGCGCGGCTGGTCGGGGTTGGGGTCGATGAGCTGCAGGGGGATGCGCGCCACGGCGCGTTCCGCTTGCGGCTTGGACATTCGCGGCATGAACAAGGCCTGCCTCCCGTGGGTGAAAACTTCATCCCTAATATATTCAGGCCCCGCCCCGGATAAAACCTACTCGTCCTCCTCGATCCACCTGCGCCGCGCCGGTTCCCAGGTGCGCTCGGCGACGATGTAGCGCGGGCGGCGCTTGCTCTCGAGGTAGGTCTTGCCCACGTACTGGCCGATGACGCCCAGGCTGATGAGCTGTATCCCCCCCAGCAGGCACACGATGCAGAACAGCGACGCCCAGCCGTGGACGGTCTGCCCCATGAGCACCTTCACCACGGCCCACAGGCTCGCCGCCAGTCCCAGCAGGCTGAACCCCACGCCCACGCCGGTGATGACGCTGATGGGCTTGACGGACAGGCTGGTGATGCCGTTGACCGCCAGCGCCAGCATCTTCCGCAGGGGGTAGTGGCTCTTCCCCGCCAGGCGCTCGGCCCGCTCGTAGTACACGCAGGTGCTCTTGAAGCCCACCAGCGGGAACATGCCCCGCAGGAAGATGTTCACCTCGCCGAAATCCGCGAAGTGGCGAAGCACCAGGCTGCTGACCAGCCGGTAGTCCGCGTGGTTGTAGACCACCTCGGCCCCGAGGCTGTTCATGAACTTGTAGAACCCCTCGGCGGTGGCCCGCTTGAACCAGGTGTCCGTGTCCCGCCGGGAGCGCACGCCGTAGACCACCTCGCAGCCGTCCAGGTAGGCGTCCACCATGGCGTCCATGGCGTTCAGGTCGTCCTGGCCGTCGCAGTCGATGGAGATGGTGATGTCGCAGCGGTCCATGGCCTCCATCAAGCCCGCCAGCACGGCGTTCTGGTGGCCCCGGTTGCGGCTCAGGCTGACGCCCAGCACCCGGCCGTCCCGCTTCGCCATGTCGGAGATCATCGGCCAGGTGGCGTCCTTCGACCCGTCGTTGACGAACAGCACCCGGCTGGACGCGCTGACCCTGCCCGACGCGCAGAGGGCGTCCAGCTTCTCGAGGAACATCGGCGCGGTCACCGGCAGCACCGCCTCCTCGTTGTAGCAGGGCACGACGATGTAGAGTATGGGCTTTGCGGACACGCGATCACCTCCCGTTATATTTATTATTCTCCCCCGCGCGGCTTTTTCCTGCGTCGGAGCCAAAAATAGCGCAGACCCGGCGCGTGCCGGGTCTGCGTAGGATAGATCAGAAATCGCACTTGGCCTCCAGCCAGGACACCAGGTCCTTGACGGGCACGATCTCCTGCTGCATGGTGTCGCGGTCGCGCACGGTGACGTTGCCGGTCTCGGCGGTGTCGAAGTCCACGCAGATGCAGAACGGGATGCCCGCTTCGTCGGCGCGGCGGTAGCGCTTGCCGATGGAGCCGGTCTCGTCGTAATCGCACATGAACTTCTTGGAGAGCATGGCGTACAGCTCCCGGGCCTGGTCGCCCAGCTTGTTCTTCTGAAGCGGCATGACGGACACCTTGTACGGGGCCAGCGCCGGGTGCAGGCGCAGCACCACGCGGGTGTCGCCGCCCTCAAGCTCCTCCTCGTCGTAGGCGTTGCACAGGAAAGCCAGCACCGCGCGGTCCACGCCCAGGGATGGCTCCACGCAGTAGGGGATGAACTTCTCGTTGGTGGTGGGGTCCAGGTACTCCATGGACTTGCCGGAGTGCTCCTGGTGCTGGGTCAGGTCGTAGTCCGTGCGGTCGGCCACGCCCCACAGCTCGCCCCAGCCGAAGGGGAACAGGAACTCGAAGTCCGTGGTGGCCTTGGAATAGAAGGCCAGCTTCTCCGGCTCGTGGTCGCGAAGCCGCAGGTTCTCCTCCTTGATGCCCAGGCTCAGCAGCCAGTTCTTGCAGAAGGTGCGCCAGTAGTTGAACCACTCCAGGTCCTCGCCGGGCTTGCAGAAGAACTCCAGCTCCATCTGCTCGAACTCGCGCACGCGGAAGATGAAGTTGCCGGGGGTGATCTCGTTGCGGAAGGACTTGCCGATCTGGCAGATGCCCGCGGGCAGCTTCTTGCGGGTGGTGCGCATGGCGTTCTGGAAGTTGACGAAGATGCCCTGGGCCGTCTCCGGGCGCAGGTACAGCTCCGCGGCGGAGTCCTCGTTGACGCCCTGGAAGGTCTTGAACATCAGGTTGAACTGCCTTATGCCCGTGAAGTCCTTCTTGCCGCAGACGGGGCAGACGATGTCGTGCTCGGCGATGTAGCTCTCCAGCTCCTGGTTGGTCCAGCCGTCGCCGGTCTCCGCGCCCTTGGTGAAGTCCTCGATCAGCTTGTCCGCGCGGAAGCGGGCCTTGCAGGCCTTGCAGTCCATCAGCGGGTCGTTGAAGCCGCCCACGTGGCCGGACGCCACCCACACCTCGCGGTTCATCAGGATCGCGCAGTCCAGGCCGGTGTTGTACGGGCTCTCCTGCACGAACTTGCGCCACCAGGCCTTCTTCACGTTGTTCTTGAACTCCACGCCCAGGGGGCCGTAATCCCAGGTGTTGGCCAGGCCGCCGTAGATCTCGGAGCCCGCGAAGATGTAGCCGCGGTTCTTGCACAGCGCGACCAGCTTGTCCATCGTCAGTTTTGCCATAGCGCATACCCTCTTTATATGTTATTTCACTTTGTCCATGTTAACAGATTTCGGCGGCGGTTGCAACGTGTCTGTGTTAATTCGTGGCCGTTCGGGCCTTGCAATTATCATATATATATAAAGATATAAAACGCGCCCCCGCTCGACTGGAGCGGGGGCGCGTTTACTATCTCCGTCCGTGCCTGCCGGACGCGGCGTTCTGGACATGCTCGAAGGCGTCGCGCATGATGCGGCGGTCGCGCTCATAGGTGAGGCGCTCGGCGGCCTCCTCCACGGGCACCCACACCGCCTCGGCGATCTCCTCGGGCTGGGGCGTGATCTCCTCCTGGTCGGTGACGGCGGCGAAGATCACCACGAGCTTCTGGGTATCGGGGCGGATGTTGTATCGGTTCTCGGCCCGGAAGCGCCGGTCCACGCGGACCGTCAGGCCGGTCTCCTCCCGGATCTCCCGCTCGGCGGTCTGGCTCTCGGTCTCGCCCGGCTCCACATGTCCCTTGGGGAAGGAGACGTGCCGCCCCTTGTTGTGCCGGATCAGCAGCACGTTCCAAACGTCGGTCTTCCTGAAGATCACCGCGCCGCAGGATTTTTCATATTTCATGAAGGCCTCCCCTGTAAGCATTTCTGTCGTGTGCGATGATCACAGCTTTTGCAGCGCGTCGGCCACACCCTCCAGCCACGGGGCCTCGATCATCTCGGCCTTGCCGGCGTCGCAGGCGGCGGCCAGTGCGGGGTCCAGGGGCATGCGGGCGGTGAGGCCCACGCCGTTGCGCTCGGCGATGGCATCCAGATGGCTCTCGCCGAAGATGTAGTGGCGCTTGCCGCACTGGTCGCACTGGAAGTAGGCCATGTTCTCGATGATGCCCAGCACGGGCACGTTCATCATCCGCGCCATGTTCACGGCCTTCTCCACGATCATGCCCACCAGCTCCTGGGGCGAGGTGACGATCAGTATGCCGTCCAGGGGCAGGGACTGGAACACCGTCAGCGGCACGTCGCCGGTCCCCGGAGGCATGTCCACGAACATGAAGTCCACGTCCTCCCACATGACGTCCGTCCAGAACTGCTTGACGGTCCCGGCGATGACGGGCCCGCGCCACACCACGGGGTCGGTCTCGTTGGGCAGCAGCAGATTCAGGGACACCAGCTTGACGCCGGTGGCGCTCACCGCAGGGAAGATGCCCTCGTCGCTGGCCATCAGCTGCTCATGGACGCCGAAGGCCTTGGGGATGGACGGGCCGGTGATGTCCGCGTCCAGTATGGCGGTGTTCAGGCCGCGCCGCCGCAGGATGACGCTCATCAGGCTGGTCACCATGGACTTGCCCACGCCGCCCTTGCCGCTGACCACGCCGATGACCTTCTTCACCCGGCTGTGGGGATTGGCCTGGGCGGCGAAGTCCGGGGCCGCGCCCTCGCGGCTGGGACAGCTGACGCCGCAGCTGGCGCAATCGTGATTGCAATTTTCGCTCATGTCGAAACATCTCCAGTTAAAAGAATCATATGGCTCTATGATAGCAATTCTCACACCGTTCGTCAAGACCCTCGGCGTAAAGGAACGCGCAAAAAAGCCCCGCGCTCGCGAGAGCGCAGGGCCTTGGGGCGAGGCTTACGCCTTGGACGCCTTCCGCGCGATGGGATGCTCCACGAAGTAGTTGAGCACCATGACCAGCAGCAGCACCGCGCCCCAGATGAGGGTGATGTAGTAGCTGGAGATCTGCGGGAAGCGGTTGATGCCGGCCTCGAGCAGCGACAGCAGCACGATGGACAGCATGACGCCGGAGATCTTGCCCTTGCCGCCGGAGGGACTGACGCCGCCCAGCACCACGATCAGGATGCACTGGAGCGTGTAGACGCTGCCGTAGTCGGACCGGGCGGAGTTGTAGTTGGCCAGCATGATCATGCCGCCCAGCGCCGCCAGGATGCCGGAGAGGGCGTAGGTCTTGATGAGCAGCCAGTCCACCTTGAGGCCGGAGAACCGGGCCACGTTCTCGGAGGTGCCCATCAGGTAGAGCTTCTTGCCGTAGGTGGTGCGGGAGAGCAGGAACCACACCAGCACCGCCCCGGCCACGAAGAACAGAAGCTGCACGGGGATGAGCCCCTGCACGGTGCCGCGCTTGCCGGGGACGACCTTCAAAAGCTTCTGGTTGATGATGGCGGAGTAGACCGTGGGGATGTCGGACACGGCCTTGCCGTTGGTGACCACCAGCGCAAGCCCCGTCAAAAGCTGGTTCACGCCCAGGGTCGCCAGGATCGGCGGGATGTGGATCTTGGAGATCAGCACGCCGTTCAGCGCGCCCGCCGCGCAGCCGATGATGACCGCGAAGGCCAGCACCTCCACCACGATGAAGCCGGACACGGTGCCGCTCTCCCCCGCCCTGGCTCGCATGTACATGGCCATCAGGATGCTGGTCAGGTTGGCGATGCCCACGGAGGACAGGTCGATGCCGCCGGTGATCATGCACAGCATCGCGCCCAGGGACATCAGGCCGAACTCGGGGAACTTGCCCGCGATGGTCTGGAAGTTGGCGATGGTGTAGAACTTGTCGAACTTGGTGACCGCCATGAACACAAGCCAGATCACGGTCATGACCAGCAGCCGCGCGATGTGGCGATCCTTTTTATAGAACTTGCTCAGCGCGTTCATTTGGCCGCCTCCTTCCTCAGCGCCCGGTTGCCCGGCTTGTTGGCGGTGTACACCCGCATGGCGGAGATGCCGGTGCCGATGATGATGAGCGCGCCGACGAAGAAGTCCTTCCATACGGTGGGGATGCCGATCAGGATCATGGAATTCTCCACCACCACGATCAGCGCCGTGCCGATGACGCAGCCCAGCAGCGTGCCGCTGCCGCCCACCACCGCGGTGCCGCCCAGCACCACGCCGGCGATGATGTTCATCTCCATGCCCAGCATGTTGGTGGGGTGCATCTGCTGCATCATGCAGGTGCGGCACATGCCCGCCAGCGCGGAGATCATGCCCACGAACACGAACATGAAGAAGCGAGTCTGCTTGACGTTGAAGCCCGCCCGGTGGGCCGACACCGCGTTGCCGCCCACGGCGTAGATGCCGCGGCCGAACATGGTGCGGGTCAGTATGAACCAGGCGATGACCAGCACCGCCACGAAGCATATAAACGTCATGGGCATGCGGCTCGTAAGCCCGGACTGGGCGTTCTGGGCCACGAACAGGGCGGAGGTCCCGAAGGAGCGCATGCCCTGGGGGATGGTGGCCAGCTGCTTGGAGTCCAGCGTGCCCTGCATGAAGCCCTTGAACACCGAGGAGGTGCCCAGGGTGACGATCATGGCGGGCAGCTCAAAGTAGCCGATGAACAGGCCGTTCAGGGCGCCCAGCACCGCCCCGATCAGTATCGCCACCGCCAGCGGCAGCAGCGCGCCGCCCTGGTAGTTCATGTTCAGGAACAGCTTGGTGGTGGCGTAGGCGGCCAGGGACGCCAGCGCCGGGAAGGACACGTCGAAGCCGCCGGACACGATGACCATGAACTCGCCCACGGCGAAGATGCCCGGCACCACCATGGCGCTCAAAATGTCGACGATGTTGTTGGGGGTGAAGAACTGGCCGGAGCGCACCTGGATGAGCAGGCACAGCGCGATCAGCACCAGGCCGATGTAGAACTCCACGCACCCCGTGAACTTGCGCAACGATTTCATCTGCTACACCCCCTTACATCATGTGCTGGAGCACCAGCGCCTCGTCGGTGGTCGCCGGGTCCAGCCGGGCCACGATGCGGCCCGCCCGCATGACCAGCAGGTCGGAGCAATTCTCCAGCACCTCGGGCAGGTCGTCGGAGATGATGATGACCGCCATGCCCTGGTTGGCCAGCCGCTGCAATATGGCGTGGATGTCGTGCTTGGAGCCGATGTCCACGCCCACCGTGGGCCCGTTCAGTATCAGCACGTCCGGCTTGCAGGCCAGCCACTTGGCCAGCACGATGCGCTGCTGGTTGCCGCCGGAGAGGGTGGTGCAGGCGTTGTCCGGGTTCGGAGTGGCGATGGCCAGGTCCTTGACCCACTTGTCCACCTCGGCCTGCCGCCGCTTGCGGTCCACCACGCCCGCCTTGCTGGCCAGGCTGTCGATCTCGGAGATGACGATGTTCTCGGAGATGGGCTGGGGCAGGAACAGGCCCTCGCTCAAGCGGTCCTCGGGCACCAGTCCGATGCCCGCGGCGATGGCGTCCCGGGGGTTCTGGATGGTCACCTTCTGACCCTTCATGACGATGTCGCCGCCGCTGACGGCGCGAAGCCCGAAGAGCGCCAGCGACAATTCCGTGCGCCCCGAATCGAGAAGCCCCGTGATGCCCAATATCTGGCCGGGCTTCAAATCGAAGGACACGTCCTCGAACGCGCCGGGCACGGTCAGGTGCTTCACCTCCAGCACCGGCTTGTCGGCGTCGAAGGAGGGCTTGAACTTCACGTCCTCGAACTCGCGGCCGGTCATGTAGTAGGTGAACTTCTTGTCGTCCAGGTCGGACGTGTTGCCGGTGGCGATCAACTGGCCCGAGCGGAAGATGGTGAAGCGCTCGGAGATCTCAAACACCTCGTTCAGCTTGTGGCTGACGAACAGTATGGCGATGCCCTGGGCCTTCAGCTTCAGGATGATCTCGAACAGCGCCGCGACCTCCTTCTTGGTCAGCGCCGTGGTGGGCTCGTCCATGATGATGAGCTTGGCGTCGAACATCAGCGCGCGGCAGATGGCGACCATCTGCTTCTCGGCCACCGACAGCGAGCCCACCAGCCGGTCCAGCTCCACCTGGAAGTTGATCTTCGACAGGGCCTCCCGGGCGATCTGCGTCATGCGCTTTTTGTTGACGAATTTGTGCCCCGCCGCCAGCTCCGTGTTGAACGCCAGGTTCTCCATCACCGTCAGGTTCGGGAAGATGGCGAAGTCCTGGTAGATGACCTGGATGCCCATGGCGATGGACTCCCGGGGCGTGATCGTCGTGTATTTCTGCCCGTTGAACTCGATATAGCCGCCGTCCGGCTGGTACACGCCGGAGATCACCTTGATCAGCGTGGACTTGCCGCAGCCGTTCTCGCCAGCCAGACAGTGTATCTCGCCGGGCTTGATGTCCAGCGACACGCCCTGCAGCGCCTTGACGCCGGCGAAGTTCTTCACAATGTCCACAGCCCTCAGCAGGTACTCAGACATGGCTTTCATCCTTTCAATAAAAACGGCCGGCGGAGGGGCCGAAGCCTCTCCGCCGGCCTCAATGGATCAAACCGAAGGGTATGGCTTAGAAGCCGAAGTCATCCACGTTGTCCGCGGTGATGGTGATCCAGCCCTGGCCCTCGAGCACGGTCTCGGAGCCCTCCTTGAACTGGAGCTCGGTGTAGCCGTCGACGCCCAGGTCCACGGGCGCGGCGATCTCTTCCTCATTCAGCACCTTCTGGGCCAGCGCCACCATGGCCTCGCCGGCCAGCGCGGGATCCCACAGGGTCAGGTACTGCACGGCGCCGGACTTGAGCAGCTCGGCGTTGTCACCGGGCATGCCGGTGCCGGCGGTGAACACCTTGCCGGACAGGCCCAGCTCCTCGATGGCGCGGGCGACGCCGGGGGCGTCGAAGGAGGAGGTGCCCATGATGCCCTTGAGGTCGGGATACTTCTTGAACAGCTCCTTGGCCACGTTGTAGGCGGTGTCGCCGTTGTCGTGGCTCTCGACGCGGGGATCAGACTCCAGCAGGGTCATGTTCGGATAGGCCTCGGTGGCGCGCTTCACGCCGCCGTCCGCCCACTCGTTGTGGGAGCCGTTGGTCAGGTCGGCGACCATGGTGGTGTAGATGCCTTCCTCACCCATGGCGGCGGCCAGGTTGTCCATGATGAACGCGCCGTACAGCTCGTTGTTGAAGGCCTCGATGTCGTAATCGACGTTCTCCAGGGCAGCGCCCTCGTGGGCGATGACCACGATGCCGGCCTCACGGGCGGCCTTGAGGGCGGGCTCGATGGACTCCAGGTCGACGGGGACCACGCAGATGGCGTCCACGCCCTGGGCCACCAGGTCCATCACGAGCTGGTACTGGAGGGTGGGGTCGATCTCGGGGGTGCCCTTCTGGTAGATGGTGTCCTCGGGATGCGCGGCGGCGTACTCCTCGACGCCGGTGTTCATGCGGACGAACCAGGGGTTGGAGGCGTCCTTCGGCACGACCACGATCTCGTAGCCGTCCGCCAGGGCGGAGGCGCAGGTC
>JAFUWR010000392.1 GCA_017471125.1 Clostridia bacterium
TCGTGTCCGCGTCCAGCTGGCTCACGGTCTTGAGGTTGAATTTCCCTTCATAATACTCCGCCAGCGGCGCGTCGTAGGGCACGGCGGCGTTCCACGTCGCCCGCGTCCCCACGAACGCATCGTAGGTCTCGGTGTCCGCGTCCAACTCGGTGATGTCCATCTCGGTGATGTTATCATCCGTGTCCTCGCCCAGCGCGGACATGCCCAGGTTGACCAGCTCGTAGAACTGGCAATCGTTCGCGCTGCCCGTCAGCCTCCCAGCGAACGCGCCCGCCTTTTCCGTGCCCTTCACCAGCCCCACGGCGTAGCACTTCGAGACATCCCCGCTGCCCGCGCCGATGAGCCCGCCCGCCGTCGCGCCCGACGCCGAACAGGTGGAGTAGCACTGGCTGATCGCCGCGCTCCCACTGCCGACCAAGCCACCGGCGGCGGTCGTGCCGGTCACGTTGTAGGCCGTCGGGGAATACGCGCCCGCCTCCGTGTGCCCGCCGGAGTAGCTCTCGATGACGGTGCCCGCGTCCGCGCCGTTCGCGGCGACTTTCCCGATCAGCCCGCCCGCGTTGTCGCCCTCGACGAGCAGCGCCGCCGCGCACTCTTCCACCCTGCCGCCGACCATGCTGCCGATCAGCCCACCCGCGTCGCCGGTGGCGGTGACGGTCGTCGCGGCAGCACCGTGGTACGCCAGCACGTTGCTGACAGTCGTGTTCGTCAGCTTGCCCGCCAGTGCCCCGGCGCTGGTCGTGCCGGTGACGCTGAAATCGACCAACGTGAGGTTGGAGATGTTATAAACCGTAGGGTCATCTTCATCGACCGTCTTGCCGAACGCCCCGAACAGCCCCGCGTCGCCCGCGTAGTCCACGGTGACGCCGGTGACGGTGTGGCTGGCCACGGGCTCGCCCGCCGCGACCGCCTCGCCCTTCCTGCCGTCATAGGACGTCAGGTAGTCGGCGTTGACGGGCTTGTAATGGCCGCCCGTAGTCTGCAAGGTCTCCCGCTCGTCCGTCGTACCGGCTTTGATCGCGTCATAGAGCACCGTCACGGCCTCGACCTTTTCGTCTGTGGTGTCCTCGGCGATGGCCTCCTTGAACGCGCGCCAATCCATGTCGTCGATCTGCGCGGCCTTGGTGATGCCCAATGGCCCCGCCGCCACGCTGGACACGTCGGGGTCCAGGTTCTCAAGGTGCCGGAAGTTGCCGACATAAGCCGTAGCCCCCGCACCGTCGACCTCGGCGAACAGGCTGTTGACGGTGTACTCGCCGCTGTACGCGATGTTGGTCAGCGCCAGGTTGCTGTACGCCACCGCCTGCACCGTGATGTCCTCGCCGGGGATGAATTTTTCCGTCGTGTCGGCATCGAGCTTCGAGAACCGCAGGTCCTCGCCCGTCTTTTGGTCGGGGGTCGCCGCGTCCAGCACGATGACGAAGGGCTTGTCGGACGTGCCGACCTCGACGATCCGCTTGTTGAGCTCCGCCGTGCCCACGTCGATGGCCTTCATGGCGTTGCTCTTTTCGCCCTTGATGATGAGCTTCAGCGAGGCGGTCAAGCTGCCATAGTTGTTGTCCACGATCTCCACGGTCAGCCGCTCGGCGTTCTTCACCGCGATGGATGGATTGTTGATCGTCGCGCCCGTCTCGACGGCGGCCTCGCCGCCGTACCAGCCGAGGATGGGCGAATGGCTCCTGCGCCTGCCCTGCATGTTGTCCGCGCCCAGCGCCAGCAGGTCGGCGTCCACCGCCAGCGCCCCGTCGTAGCCGTAGCGGTTGTCGGTCGTCCAGTAGAACACGTCGATGACCCGGGCGGGATTGTCCTGGTAGCGGATGATGTACCGCCCGCCGGCCCGCACGGTCTCGTCGATGGCCCCGAAGGGCAGCATCACGTCGATGATGGGCAGGTCCGCCGCGCTGGCATTGGTGACGTAATAGATCGTCTTGCCCGTCTCCTCCGCCGTAGTCCGCAGCGCGCTCGCGCTGCCGACCATGCTCTGCCCGTTGTACCCCTGGCTGTCCGCCATGGTCAGATGGTTCTGCGCGGCGACGAAGAGCTCCCGGGCGACGGCGTCGCGCTCCAGCCGCGCCATATCCCGCTGGTGGTTTTGCACGGCGATGAAGCTGACGCTGCCGAGAACGGCGATGATCGCCACCACGATCAGCAGCTCAGCCATTGTGAAGCCGCCTGTTCTACGCCTTTTACGCATGTTGCACCACTCCTAAGGGGCGTCCGCCGGGCCCGCCGATGCGGGCCCGCGCCGTCCCCGTGTTATTCCCCGTCGTCCGTGACCTTTTCAAATCCCGTCAAGCCATCCGCGCCGACCTGGAAGGTGAACCACTGATAGCCCGCCGCGGGCGCGTACTTCGCTGCCGGGAACTCCGTTTCCTTCATATAATACGTGCCATAGGGCAGCCTGCCGACGAATATCGCGCCGTTGTCCCTGGAAGTCACGTCCTTGAGCGTCTGCACCGTCCCGTCGGATCTGGTGACCCTGACCGCGGTCTGCTTGTCCACGTAGTACAGTGTGAACACCGCGCCCGGCAGCGCTATATCCTTGTTCCCGCCGTCCACCTTGCGCAGGGCGACCTTGTGCTCCAGCGGCGACAGGTCCAGGACCGTATAGACGTCAGCCTCATAGTCCACTGTGCCCTTCTTGAGCTTCAGCGTCCTGGTGGGCGCTTCGTCGCTCCACACGACGTTCCCCGCCGCGTCCTGGCCCTGCGTGTACATCTTATAGCAGCCCTTGCCGTCCAGCACGAGCTTGTAGAGCGCCTCGCCGCCCACCGGCACGTATTCATTCCCGTCGGCATCGGCGGGGAAGTCCGTCTCCAGCAGGAAGTAGGTCCCCGGCGGTATCTTTTCAAACACGACCAGCCCGTCACCGTAGACCCCCTTCCGGGTCACCGTCGCGCCGTCCGCGTCAAGATACCTGACCTCCACGGCCTCGGTCTTGTGCGCGTCGCTCGACGTGGCGGTGACGTCCGCCCCCGCCGCCTGATAAGCCACGCGCTTGCCGTCGCCGTCCGTCAGGATGCCCGTGCCGGTCGCGTTCGCCCTGTACAGGGTGAACGTCGCGCCGTCCAGCGCCACACCGTCCCCGTCGATCTTCTGGAACGCGAAGTCGAACCCGCCGGTCCAGTAGATGAGGCCGATGTCCTCGCCCTCCTGGCCCGTCAGATAGTCGCCGCCGCACTCGGTATCCTTGTCGATCCTCGCGTTGCGGAAGACAAGGTAGGTGTCCGCAAGCTGCGCCGCCGTGATCTTCGCCGTGTCGATGGCGGTCTTGTCCGAAGTCAGCAGGTCTTCGCTCAGCGTCGCGAACTGCGTCAGCATCTTGTAGTGGCCCGCCTTGTTGCCCGTCTGGTCCGCGGCCCATACCCAGATGCTGCCCGTGCCGGAGGTGATCGGGCCGGTCACCGCGATGGACTTCGCGTCCGCATTCGGGTAGCCTGCCACGAAGATGTCCTGCCGGGCCCTGGCGTACGCCTTCTGGCCGTTGGTGCCGCTGACCGCCGTTGTGGTGAAGTTGCCGTCTGTGCCCTTGATGTCGCCCACAGCCTTGCCCTCCGGGATGGTGTCGCCCGCGGCATAGACGTCCGTCCCGCCGAAGTCCGGGGCGCCGGACAGCTCGAGCGTCGCGCTCTGGGACAGGTATATGCCCGCGCCGTCGCCGCCAGAGGTGTTGCCGGTGATGGTCCCGCCGGACAGCGTCATGCCGCTGCCGCCGTCGATATAGACCGCGCCGCCGTTCTTCTCCGCATCACACTTTTCTATGACGGCGTTCCCGGACATCGTGAAAGAGGTATGCGCATCATAGCTTCTCACATAGACCGCGCCGCCGTTGCCGCTGTAATTTCCATTTTCCGTAACGTGGCAATCCGTGATCTTGGCGTCGTCCTTCATCTCAAAGGAGGAGCCGCTTTGGACATACACCGCGCCGCCGTTATGATTGATACCGCTCCCACCAGCATGGCATTCCTTGATCAAGGCGTTCTCCTCCATCGTGATGGTCGAGCCGCCCTGGGCAAACACCGCGCCGCTGTTGGAGTTTTGCAGAATCACGTCCTTCGACAAGATGATCGCGCCGTTCTCCTGTCCGTTGATGATCCGGCTCTCTTTGCCCTGGTTGTCGAGCGTGATCCGCGTTGCCGTAAAGATCACGTCTTTCTGGGCCCAGAACATGGGGGAATCGCCCTCGATACAGTTCTTGATCGTGCAGACGGTGCCGTCCGTTCCGCGGTAATCATAGGAGCCTGGATTCTCCGGCTTGGCTGCCGTCGTCAGCGTCAACTCGCCCCAGATCCCGTAGGTCTTATAATTCTGCCGTCCCAGGGTATTCTTGAGCTCATATGTCTCGACCAGCATCTGGATCTTGGCTTGCGTAGCGTCCCCGTCCGTCATGCTCTTGAAGGTCTTTTCGTGATAGGCAAAGATAGCGTCCTCCAAATAGGCGAATACGGCGACCTGGCCGTCGTTATACGTCAGCAGGTTATCCTCCTTATCCGTGACCTTGCAGACGGGGTCCTTCCACCAGATGACGGATTCGCCCGTCGCGTCCAGCGGATCGATCCTTCCGCAGAATTCCTCGTCCTCATCCGACTTGATGCTTTCCACGCCCTTCAAGGCATGAGGGTTGGAATAGCCGAACTGCGAGTAGGCCGACCCCGGATTGGTCACGAGGATGGTCCCCGTCAGCGCGTTGCGGATAAAGATGCCACGCCCTCCATCACGCTGACTTACCTGGTTGTTGCCATTAAGGGCTTTGGGCAGCCTCACATTTGACGCCTTGCCGTCCTGCGCCACGTTGTCCGAGACCGTCGTGGCATCCGTCGCGTCCGCGGCTCCGCTTCCCAGTATTAGAGCTTGGGCGACATACACGCCCGCGGCGACCTCGACTTTTTGGTTCTTCTCATTATAGAGCGGCGCGGTAGTCTTGTTGCCGGTGACCTTCGTCCCGCCTTGCAGCGTCACGTTGCGTGCGTAGATACCGCCGCCGTTATTTGCGGTATTGTTTGTCACGGACACGTTCGAGACGATGCAGATCTGCGAGGTTTTTCCATTCCAGCCATCATGGTAGATACCGCCGCCCAGACCGCCGGCCGAGTTGCCGCTGATGGTCATGTTCTCAAAGGTCGACAGCAGATTCCCGTGTGGCGCATAGAAGCCGCCGCCGTCCTGTACCGCTTCATTGTTCGACAGCGTTCCCTTTTTGATGGTGGTTCTGGCAGCGCCTCCCTCTGCATAGATTCCGCCGCCGTTTTGGGCCTTGTTGCCCTGGATGCTTGCGCCGTCGGCGTCGAGGGAACCGTTTGCCGCCAGGTACACCGCGCCGCCGTCGCCGGTGACCTCCGAGTTGCGCAGCGCGGTCTTTTCCTTCAATGTCAGCGTCCCGGCGGCAGCATTGACCAGACCGCCGTTCACGCCGGTGTAGTTTCCCTTGTTGCCGTCGAGGGTGATGTTCTCGAAGGTCAGCTTTCCGCTGCTCGTAAACAGCGCGTCTCCCGTATACCCGCGCCGGAGGATGGCCGTAGTGACGCTGTCCGCGCTCTGCCTGCTAAACGTCGGGGCGAACTTAAGCCCCGCGCCGGTGGTCGGCGCCGTGGTGAAGGTGATGTCGTCGGTGGACGCAAGGACCACCCTGTCCGTGGACGGGATCTCATAGTCCACCAGCATCTGGATCGTGGCCCTGCCGTCCAGGTTCGTCCGGGCATAGTCCACCGCGCTGTTCAGCGTCGTGAACACGTGCTCGCCGCCATTGTCGACGATCTTGCAGATGACCGCCTGCCACACCGCGTGGAGCGCCGTCGCCGCGTCGTAGGTCCTTGAGAGCTTGCGGGTCGCGTCGCCCACGGCATAGGTGTAGCCGTCCTTCCCCCTGCTGACGCTGACCTTCCCGCCGTAGGAGATAAACTGCCCATCCGTCGGCTGGGCTTGTCCCGCAGCCAGCGGGGCGCGCACGTTCGTGCTCCAGCCGATCAGGACACAGCCCTCGCGGTAGACGTCCGTATACGTGTCCGCCTGCGCCGCATCGTTCTCCCATGCGAGGCTGCCCATCGGCGTCCCGGCATGGTCCTCGCCCGCGCTGTTCCTGCCGCCGTTGAAGTCGAAGAACAGCTTCGGCGC
>JAFUWR010000393.1 GCA_017471125.1 Clostridia bacterium
CGCTCCTTGAAAGCAGCGGCAGGTATTCCTTCAGCCCGTCCTTCATGCGCCACCTGATCGTCCTTTTTTATCATATATATTATACGTCTAAAACGTTTTCTTGTCTGTTGCAGGAGCAACATTTTTGCGTTAAGTGGCAATTTTTTCACGACAATGTCAAACGGACGTGCGGCGCACGTCCGTCTGACATTGTTTACATAAGGAGCCTTGACATCGTCTGCATCCCTGTATACAATAATACCTACATTCCCAAATACTGACCCAAGGAGATGAGCCCATGCTGGAGATGTCCAACAAGACCAACCTGCTGGAACAGAAGCAGTATAAATACTCGCTGCAGGACGTGGAGAAGCCGAACCTGTACCGGGACATATACCCCTATGACGACGTGCCGCGGGTGGCGTTCAACCACCGCCGGGTGCCGATGGGCATGCCGGAGGACATCTGGATCACGGACACGTCCTTCCGGGACGGACAGCAGTCGGTGGAGCCGTACACGGTGGAGCAGATCGTGCAGCTCTACAAGCTGATGGCCCGGCTGGGCGGACCCTACGGCGTCATCCGGCAGACGGAATTCTTCGTGTACTCCGAGAAGGACCGCAAGGCCATCGACGAATGCATGGCGCTGGGCTACCGCTTCCCGGAGATCACCACCTGGATCCGCGCCACCCGGGACGACTTCAAGCTGGTGAAGGACCTGGGCATCCGTGAGACGGGCATACTGGTGTCCTGCTCGGACTACCACATCTTCAAGAAGATGCAGATGAGCCGCAGGCAGTGCATGGACTACTACCTGCGCACCGTGGCGGACGCCTTCGAGGCCGGGGTCATGCCCCGCTGCCACCTGGAGGACATCACCCGGGCGGACTTCTACGGCTTCGTGGTGCCGTTCGTGAACGCGCTGCAGGAGATGAGCCAGGACGCGGGCATCCCGGTGAAGATCCGCGCCTGCGACACCATGGGCTACGGCGTGCCCTATTCGGAGGTGGCGCTGCCCCGGAGCGTGCCGGGCATCATCTACGGCCTCCAGCACTACTCCGACGTGCCCAGCGAGATGCTGGAGTGGCACGGCCACAACGACTTCTACAAGGCCGTGGCCAACGCCTCCACCGCCTGGCTGTACGGCGCGTGCGCGGTGAACTGCTCGCTGCTGGGCATCGGCGAGCGCACGGGCAACGTGCCCCTCGAGGCCATGGTGATGGAGTACGCCAGCCTGCGCGGGTCGCTGGACGGCATGGACCCCACCGCCATCACCGACATCGCCCGGTACTTCCGGGACGAGATCGGCTACGACATCCCGGTGATGACCCCCTTCGTGGGCCGGCAGTTCAACACCACCCGGGCCGGCATCCACGCCGACGGGCTCTTGAAGGACGCCGAGGTCTACACCATATTCAACACCAAGAAGCTGCTGGGCCGCAGCCCCTCGGTCATGATCGGCAAGGCCAGCGGGCTGGCCGGCATCGCCTACTGGATCAACGACAACTACGGTCTCGAGGGCGACGAGCAGGTGGACAAGAAGTCCGACCTGGTGGTGGCGCTCAAGGCGTGGATCGACGCCGAGTACGCCGACGGCCGCCAGACGTCCCTGTCCACCGACGAGCTGGAGACGAAGATCGAGGAACTGAGCAGCGGGAAGTACCGCCGACTGTGAGGAGGATGGCATAGATGATGGATTACAAGACCGTTTCCCTGTCGGACCAGGTGTTCGAGCACCTGGAGACGGACATATTGAGCGGAAAGTACCGGCGCGGCGAGATCGTGACGGAGCTGCAGCTCTGCTCGGAGCTGGGCGTCAGCCGCACCCCCGTGCGCGAGGCGCTCCGGCGGCTGTTCCAGGAGCACCTGATCGAGGACACGCCCAAGGGCACGATGATCCTGGGCATCACGCCCAAGGACTACCTCGACATGTCGGAGATCCGCCTGCGCATCGAGGAGCTGGCCGTGCGCGGCTTCGTGGAGCACGCCACCGCCGACGACATCAAGGAGCTGAACGAGGCCGTGGACTTCCAGGAGTTCTACCTGACCCGCGGCGACGTGGACCACCTGCGGTCGCTGGACGGCCAGTTCCACGAGATCATCTACGCCGGGTGCGGCAGCCGCGTGCTCCAGGACACCCTGGCCCCGCTGCACAAGAAGATACAGCAGTACCGCCACAACGCGCTCCAGGCCCCGCTGCGGGCGAAGAACTCCGTCATGGAGCACAAGGCCATACTGGACGCCATCGTCGCCCGGGACGCCGACCGCGCCGTGGAGGGCATGAAGCGGCACATCGGCAACGCCATGCAGCGCGCCCTGACCGGGCAGGAAAAATAACTGACTACGATGGAGGCATGTGATATGAATTACGTAGAAAACGCGGTCAACCACTATCGCGCCCTGCTGGAGGAGCAGCTCGCCCGGGTGGAGCGCATGCGCGCCGCCGCGCCCGCCAAGGACTTCGCGCATCTGCCCACCGTGACCGTGGGCGTCATCGACGGCGACGGCATCGGCCCCATCATCACCGGCCAGGCGACCCGGGTGCTGAACGCCCTGCTGAAGGATGAGATCGCCGCGGGCAGCATCGTCCTAAAGCCCATCCAGGGGCTGACCATCGAGAACCGGCTTCAAAAGGGCGAGGCCATCCCCGCGGACATCCTGGACGAGATCAAGACCTGCGACGTGCTTTTGAAGGGACCCACCGAGACGCCCAAGGGCGGCACCATGGAGTCGGCCAACGTGGCCATGCGCCGGGCGCTTGACCTGTACGCCAACGTGCGGCCGGTGGCCGTGCCCGAGGAGGGCATCGACTGGATCTTCTTCCGCGAGAACACCGAGGGCGAGTACGTGCTGGGCAGCAAGGGCATCGAGATCCCGGACATGCTCACCATGGACTTCAAGGTGACCACCATCCCCGGCACGAAGCGCATCGCCCGCGCCGCTTTTGAGTACGCCAAGCGCAACGGCAAGCACTACGTCGCCATCGTCACCAAGGCCAACATCATGAAAAAGACCGACGGCATGTTCTCCGCCCTTTGCCACGAGATCGCCCAGGAGTACCCCGACATCGAGGTCGAGGACTGGTACATCGACATCATGACCGCCAAGCTGGTGGACGAGAACATCCGCCGGAAATTCCAGGTGTTCCTGCTGCCCAACCTCTACGGCGACATCATCACCGACGAGGCCGCGCAGCTCCAGGGCGGCGTCGGCACCGCCGGCAGCGCCAATATCGGCGACCAGTACGCCATGTTCGAGGCCATCCACGGCTCCGCGCCCCGCATGATCGAGACCGGCCGCGGCAGCTTCGCCAACCCCGCCTCCATCCTCCGCGCCGCCGCCATGCTCCTGCGCCATATCGCCCGCGTCGACGCCGCCGCAAGGCTCGATCACGCCCTCGACGCCGCGGGCGATAAGCCCCGGGAGATGACCGCCGAGGCGTATGCGGATCGGGTGATAAGCAGTCTCGGATAGTCGCAAGATAACTTGTGCGACGGCAGGACCATCACAGTCACGACGGGTGAAGGCATGAGAACGATTTGTCATCTGGACAGGACGATATTTGAAAACACATTTGGCCCACTGAATACCGACGAGGTCGTCATCACCGATGAGCGCATACTGCACATCCAGAGGCATCACCCCATGGACTACGCGCTCTTTGAGCAGTGCGCCGAAGCGGTCATCACGAGGCCGGACATCATCGTCGAAGACGGCAACAATCCCTTCACGGTCCTGATGATCGGCAGATCGGATACCGCCAACCTGAATGTGGTCCTCCGCCTCTCCGTCGCCGCGTCTGACCCGCCCGAACATCGCAATTCGGTCATGACCTTCTTTCGGATCCGTGAGAAGAACCTGATCAAGCTGATGCGAAGGAACAAGGTGCTTTACAAGCGCGGATAAAAATGCTATAATAAGTGTGGGAGACCGAAGTAGAGAATGTGCTGCTACGCACCCTTGCGGTCAAAAGAAATGCGGGAAGGGGCACACCCGCCGGTTTCCTCCCCTTTACAAAAGCGAGCTGCCGGGGCAAGCGCCCCGGCAGCCTGATTTTTTCGCAGATTATTTAGCTTGCGGGTCTCCCACGCCCTCGACGCCGCGGGCGATAAGCCCAGGGAGATGACCGCCGAGGCGTATGCGGATCGGGTGATCGGGGCGCTGGGATGAAAGCACCTTGACAGCCGCCCCCTTCCGCGCTATAATGGAAGCAGGAAGTAAGGAATGTAAGGAGGCAGCGTCATGGAGATCGCCAAGGTCACGAGCAAGGGCCAGATCACCATACCCATCGCCATCCGTCGGGCACTGGGCCTGCGCGAGGGCGACAAGGTGCTCTTTATGGAGCAGAACGGGCACATCGTCATGGTCAATTCGAGCGTCGACGCCATCCGCAGGGCCCAGGACGCCTTCTCCGGGGAGGCGGAGCGCCTCGGCCTGAAGGACGAGGCGGATGTGGTGGCGCTGCTGCGGGATTTCCGCCGGGAGAGATACGATGCGCGTCATGATTGATACGAACGTGCTGGTGTCCGCGCTGCTCTTTCCGGGCTCGCGGGTCGCCGCGGTCATGGAGCACATCGCCGCCCACCACACGCTGGTGCTGGCTTCCTTCGTCATCGAGGAGCTCCGCGCCGTCGTCGCGAGGAAGTTCCCGCAAAGGACGACGGCCATCGAGGACCTGCTCGAAGCCCTGTGCTACGAATACGTCCTGACGCCTCGACACCTGGAGGACCGGCTGTTCGACATCCGGGACGCCAAGGACTACCCCGTGCTCTACACCGCCATGACCAACGGCGTGGACATCCTGGTCACGGGCGACAAGGACTTCACCGAGGTCGACGTGGACCAGCCCGAGATCATGACCCCGTCCCAATACGCGGAAGCCTACATGTGACAGCCGAAATAAGCGAAGCGCCTGCAAATTGCAAGCGCTTCGCCGTCATTTTTTGGGCATGATTCCCGATGATGTATATATGCAACTTGTTTTTCTACTTCGTGCCCACCGGCTCGAACACCAGCCTCAAACGCATCCCCATGCCGTCCGCCAGACGGCGCATGGTCTTGAGGGACGGGTTGCCCGTGCCGTTCTCCAGCTTGCTGATGTCCGCCTGATCGATGCCCGTGCGCTCGGCAAGCTCCTTCTGGGTCAAGCCGCTCTGCTTCCGCGCGTCGATCATCGCCTGTATGATGGCGTACTCGGATTCCAGCGCGTCGTACTCCCGCTTGAATTCCGGGTCTTGCAGCTT
>JAFUWR010000394.1 GCA_017471125.1 Clostridia bacterium
CCTGAATATATATTAAGTCATACTAATTATACCATATGTACAGGTTACAGTCCATAGATATTATGTAAGTATTTATATTAACCAAAAGAAAAGAGGCCGCGCGCGGCGGCCTCCGGGGTAGTTTTATCAGTGGAACAGCAGGTTGTACAGCTTGCCCTCGCCATTTTTGCGGACGATGCAGAAGGTGTACTCGGTGGGATAGGTGTAGTCGTTCTCCCGCTTGGAGGTGAGGATGTAGTCAAAGCTGACGTGGCAGGTCAGGCAGGTGTCCGACAGCACGTGGAAGTCCGACACCACCACGTTCTCGAAGGACTCCTCCTTGTGGGACGGGGCCCAGCGGTTGTTGAACTTCTTGATGATGTCCTCCGCGGGGGAGCCGGACTGCACGCCGTCCAGCGCGGTGTTGCGGGACACGTCCTGGGTGGTGTACTTGGCGATGCGCTGGGCCATCTTGATGATGGTCTCGGAATACTGGGCCTTCATGGCCTCGTCCTCCCGGAGCCCGCAGACCCAGATGTTCTCGCTGTCCTCCACGGGCGTGAGCGGCGTGCCGTCCGCGGCGGTCACGGCGATCTGCGGCGTCCCGTTGTCCGAGAAGAAGCCGTACTCCGTGAGCGTCGGCGCGGTCACGTCCCCGGGCAGGAAGCCCTCGGGCAGCGTGGCGATGCCGGTGCGGGTCACGTCCTCCTGGGTCAGCGTCCGGCCGTCCACGGTCACGGTGTACTCGGGCAGCGCCTGCACGCGGTACGGAGCCTGGTTCGGGTCCTGCTTCGCGGCCTCGGTCTCGGTCACCACGTGGGTGGTCACCGCGCCCAGGGTCCACAGCGTATTGCCGTGGGCGGTGGTCTGGCCGCTGGGCACCAGCGTGAAGGAGGCGAATTTGCTGCCGTCGAGGGTCATGTCATAGACCATCTGGTTCTTGTCCGACGAGAACGCCGGCACGCACTCCAGCGTCCGGCCCGCGGTGAGCCGGGTCAGGCTGTCCACGTAGAACGCCTGGTCGCCGCCGGAGATGTCCCGGGCGGCGGTGTCCAGCGGGTACAAGCTGGCGTAGTCGCCGTCGGTGAACAGCTTGGCCACCTGGTCCGCCACGTGGACGGGCTGGGCCGCCTCGTAGTCCGCCGCGAAGCCGCGAAGCCAGTTGCAGCCGATGATGATGCCGATCACGGCCAGCGCCACCAGCGGGAAGTAGATCCGGTAGAACCAGCTCCCCCACAGCTTTTTGAACTTTCCCGGCAGCTTCTTGAGCTTCCCCGGCACGTCCATGCACCAGTCCACGATCGCGGCCAGCCACGGCGGCAGGTCGTCCTCGTTCTTCTTGGCGGGCTTCTTCGCCGGCTGCTTCTTCACCGCCTTTTTGACGGGCTTCTTCCCAGCCGGGGCCTTCGCCGCCTGGGGCTTCGTCCCCTGGGGCCTGGTCCCCTGGGGCTTGGTCCCCTGGGGCCTCGGCCTTGCCGCGGGCTTCTTCCCCGCCGTCGGCTTTTTCGCCGCGGGCGCGGCGTCCGGGATGTCCAGCGGCACCGCGGCCTGTTTGTGTTCCCTGTCCTGCATATGCTCCTCCGTCGCCACGCGACGCTGTAAAATGATGCGCTTGGGCTATTTGACCACGAACCCCGTGGGCATCTTGCGGGACCCGGTAAGGATCACGCCCTTGTTGAGGTATTCGCCCCGGTAGTACATCAGCGACGACGAGCCGCCGTCCAGGTTGATGGCGTTGACCGCGCCGTACTCCAGCATGACGCTGATGAGGTCGGCGTAGGTCGCGCCCAGGCTGGACGCCTGCCGCCCGTCGATGACCAGCATCAGCACCGCGCCGTCGGCCCGCTGGCCGATGGCGGTGCGGGGGTTGAGGCCCGAGCTGGAGCCCTTGACCCGCGCGGCCTCGCCGTTGACCACCAGCGCCGGGCCGAAGGCCAGCGCGTCGCGGATGCCCTTGTCCAGGGCCTGCTTGGAGGTCATCTCGCCGATGATCATCACGTTGTCCTGGTTGAAGCCCACCACCACGTTGTGGTCGGAGGAGCCGCCGGACTTGTTCAGCACCTCGCCGCCCGCGATGACCAGGCCCGTGGGCATGCCGCCGTTACCGACGCCGCCGCTGTCCGAGAAGCCGCCGCCGTTGATGGCCGCCACCGCGCCGTAGCGCTCGGCGATCTCATAAAGCTCCAGGCCCGGCTTGGAGTTGAAGTTCTCCCGGCACACGCCGGTGACCACCCGGGAGGGGTCCTGCACCACCATCATCCAGCCGTTGTAGGTCGCGCCCTCCACGTCGAAGATCTCGATGCCGTCCTCGCTGTACAGCAGGTTCGACGGCTTCGGCGTGGCCGACAGCGCCGCTTCGCTGCCCGGCTCCGGGGTCGGGCCCGCGATGACGATCATGGACGTGTCCGTCTCGGAGACGCTGCTGTCCACCGAGTTGCGGGCGATGATGGCGTCCATCTCGGCGTCGTTATAGTAGATGCGGGGCACGAACTTGAGGGCGCTGGTCTCCAGCATCGACACCGTCAGCAGGTCGCCCAGGGACTGGGACGGGCCCTTGAACGCCACCCGGCCCGCGCCCAACGCGCCGACCAGCACCAGTATGAGCAGCGTCAGCACCGACAGGCCGACCCGCTTGAGGATGGTCCTGAGCGTCAGCGCCGGCTTTTTCGCCGCGCCCTTGCGCCGCTTCCTGCCCTTCTTGGTCGAAACGGCCTTCTTCGGCCCGACGCCCTTCTTCGGCTTCTTCACCGGGTCGGCCCTTTTGACCGCCCCGGCGCTGTGCTTCCCCGCCGAATGACGCCCCGCGCGGGGCGCTTCCTCCGCCGGGACGGGCTTCTTTTTCTTCGTCTTATCCTGCGTCATGCGCATGCTTCTCCTGTGTGGACCTGTTATATCAATTTATTATTATAGCATCAAACCCTGACGGCGATGTTGCATAAGTGTTAATGATTGGTCGATAAATCGGGGAAAGCGGTTGCGGACCGGGCCGCCGGATGGTATAATGATACCATACCAATGTGATGAAAGCGGGGACGCGAACATGAGTGATTTGAACATCGTCTGCCTGGACCTGGAGGGCGTGCTGGTGCCGGAGATATGGATCGCCTTTTCGGAGGCCAGCGGCATCCCGGAGCTGCGGCGCACCACGAGGGACGAGCCGGACTACGACAAGCTGATGAAGTGGCGGCTGGGCATACTGCGGGAGCACGGGCTGGGCCTCAAGGACATACAGGCCACCATCGCGAAGATCGACCCGCTGCCGGGGGCGCGGGAATTCCTGGACGAACTGCGGGCCACCACCCAGGCGGTCATACTGTCCGACACCTTCACCCAGTTCGCCAAGCCCCTGATGGAGAAGCTGGGCTGGCCGACGCTCTTGTGCAACGCCCTCGAGGTCGCGCCCGACGGCATGATCTCCGGCTACAAGATCCGGGTGGAGCAGTCCAAGCTCAGCACCGTCAAGGCGCTCCAGTCCGTGGGCTTCGATACCATCGCCTGCGGCGACAGCTATAACGACCTCGGCATGATCCGCCAGAGCAAGGCCGGGTTCCTGTTCCGCTCCACCGAGCAGATCAAGAAGGATAACCCCGACCTGCCCGCGTTCGAGGCATTCGACGACCTGCTGGCCGCGATCAAGGGGGCGCTGTGACCTATTAATCCACCGTTTCGGTGGATTTTTAACGTCCAATTTACCTTTTACTATTGACATATGAGTGGTGAGGCGCTATAATTGATTTAGTACAATTGAATTGACATTAATTAATCAGGAGGCAATGACATGAGCATCTATGATTTCACCATCAAGGCCCAGGACGGCAGCGAGATCTCCATGGAGCAGTACAAGGGCAAGGTGCTGCTGATCGTCAACACGGCCACCGGCTGCGGCTTCACCCCCCAGTACACCCCCCTGCAGGAGCTGTACGAGGCGCACCACAACGACGGCCTCGAGATCCTGGACTTCCCCTGCAACCAGTTCGCGAACCAGGCCCCCGGCACCGACGAGGAGATCCACACCTTCTGCACCGGCCGCTTCGGCATCACCTTCCCGCAGTTCGCGAAGATCGACGTCAACGGCGAAAACGCCACCCCCCTGTACAAGTACCTGACCGGCAGCACCAAGTTCGGCGGCTTCGGCATCGGCCCGATGAGCCTGGTCCTCAAGCCCATCGTCAAGAAGATGGACCCCGACTACAAGAACAACGGCAACATCAAGTGGAATTTCACCAAGTTCCTCATCAATCGCGAGGGCGAGATCGTCGGCCGCTTCGAGCCCACCGAGGACATGAAGAACGTGACCAAGCAGGTGGAGGCGATCCTGTGATGCGGTACGATTATCCGACCGAGATGGTTTGCAGCCAGCTCATCAGCTTCGACCTGAACGACGATGTGGTGACCAACATCGAGTTCATGGGCGGCTGCAACGGCAACCTCAAGGCCATCTCCAAGCTGGTGGACGGCTGGACGGTGGACAAGATCGAGGAATACCTGAAGGGCAACCTGTGTGGCCGCCGGCCCACGTCCTGCGCGGATCAGCTGGCGCGAGCCGTGCGCAAGGCCTACGACGAATCGAAAGCGAGCGCGTGATATGAGCATCGAAGTGCGTTATTACAGCCGCGGCAGCAACACCCGGCGCCTGGCCGAGGCCGTGGCGAAGGAACTGGGCGTCAGCGCCGTGAGCGTTGAGCAGCCCATGAACGGCCGCGCGGACGTGGTGTTCCTGTGCGCCAGCGTCTACGCCGGCGGTCCGGACAAGGCCGTCACGACCTTCGTCCGGCAGAACGCCCGGGACATCGGCAGGCTGGTGGTGCTGTCCACCTCCGCCTCCGGCAAGTCCACCCACGCCAAATTGAAGGCCGCCGCCGAGGACATGGGCGTGACCGTGTCCGACGCCTACTTCCAGTGCCCCGGCGCGTTCATGGTGCTCCATCGCGGCCGCCCCAACGCCGAGGACTGCGCCCGGGCCGCGGAATTCGCCAAGGCGCAGTTGTAAAATAAGATGGAACAAAAGGATTTCGACGCGCTGAAGCTGGACAACCAGCTCTGCTTCCCGCTCTACGCCT
>JAFUWR010000044.1 GCA_017471125.1 Clostridia bacterium
CCATGCGGAAGGAGCGCGCCTCGGCGTCGGCCTCGGTCTCCCCCGGTTCGATGGGCACGATGTGGATCTCCGCGCCCAGGATGTGGTCCAGCAGCAGGTTCGCCCGCAGGCTGTGGCCGTCCGGCGGCACCACCGCGGTCAGGTACAGTATGGGCATGAGCCCCGCCCGGCGGCAGGCGGCGGCGGTCTCCATGGCGTGGTTCGACTGGGTCGCGCCGTAGGTGATCGCGTGGGTCGCGCCCGTGGCCAGCGCCCCGCCCAGCAGGTATTCCAGCTTGCGGACCTTGTTGCCGCCGAACAGGTTCATGCCCGTGAAGTCGTCCCGCTTGATGTAGAGCTCGATGCCCAGCTTGTCGGACAGCCGGTCGAGGCGTTGGAGCGGCGTGGGAAAGAAGCCCAGCGGGGCGCGGGGCAGCGCGTCGAACAGGGCCTTGGCGTCGTTGATCTTGTGGGTCATGGGGTCGGCCTCCCTTCATACCTATCATTATAATCCCGTCCGGCGGCGCGGTCAATATAGGCATAAGCTATAACTGGATACAGGAAAATGTGATGGTGCCCGGGGCTTGAAACTTTACACCTATGGGGTTATAATGACATCAACCTATGAAACAAATAGGAAACATCGAGCATTGGAGGACGAGCAAATGAAGCGTTTCATCGCATGGATACTGGTGGCCGCGATCGCGGCGCTTGGCGGACTGGCCCTGGCGGAGGGCAACGTTTTGAAGGTGGGCATGGAGGGCACCTACGCGCCCTACACCTACCACGACGACACCGGCGCGCTGACGGGCTTTGAGGTGGACGTGGCCAACGCCATCGGCGAGAAGATCGGCTACGAGGTCGAGTTCGTGGAGGGCGCGTGGGACAGCCTGTTCCCGGCGCTGGACGCGGGCACCATCGACGTCATCATGAACCAGGTGACCATCACCGAGGCGCGGCTTGAGACCTACGACTTCACCACCCCCTATGTGTACACCCGCCCGGTGGTGATCGTGGCCGCGGACAACGACGAGATCAACAGCTTCGAGGACCTGAACGGCAAGAAGGCCGCCGAGGGCCTGACCTCCAACTACAACGCGCTGGCCCAGAGCTACGGCGCGGAGATCGTCGGCCAGGACGTGTTCGCGCTGGCGCTGGAGCTGGTCAAGGGCGGCGAGGCCGACGCCGCGGTCAACGACGAGCTGACCTACGCCTACTGGCAGGTCACCACCGGCGACTTCGACTCCACCAAGATCGCCGCCAAGTCCGACGACGCCACCAGCAGCGCCGTGGTCATCCAGAAGGGCCGCGACGAGCTGCGCGACGCCATCAGCGGCGCTATCGACGAGCTGCTGGCCGACGGCACTATCGCTGAAATCAGCGAGAAGTACTTTAATATAGATGTATCCCAGAAGTGAGGTCTTGTCACACTGACGTGCTAATGGGAAATGGGAAATGCCAAATGGGAAATGCTGGTACAAATCCCTACGGGATTTGATTTGATCCCAACAGACGAAGCAGGCCGGATGAGGTCAGGTAACTCAATTGCCCATTTCCAATTTCCCATTTGAAATTGGCTCCACAAGTTTGGAATCAGCTTGAAGAACCACAGTAGGAACAGAAAAAGATTCGGGGAGTGGGGATAAACCCTGCTCCCCTCAAGTGATACCAAGGGGGGAATGGGAATGGCCGCGCTGCTGGAGTCACGGGATGTCAGCATCGTCGTGAACGCCTTCTGGCCCATGCTGAAGCAGGGGCTGATCTACTCCATACCGCTGACGCTGGTGTCGTTCGTGATCGGCATGGTCATCGCCATACTGAGCGCGCTGCTCATCATCAACCGGGTGCCGGTGCTGTCCCAGATCATGCGGTTCTACGTGTGGGTGTTCCGCGGCACGCCGCTGCTGGTGCAGCTTTTCATCGTGTACTGGGGCATCTGCAACCCGATGAAGATCAGCAACCTGGTAGCCTGCGTGATCGCGCTGTCGCTGAACGTGGGTGCGTATGCCTCCGAGACCATCCGCGCGGCGATACTGTCCATCGACCGGGGCCAGTGGGAGGCCGGCTATTCCATCGGCATGACCTACCAGCAGGCGTTCTGGCGCATCATCGTGCCCCAGGCGGCCAAGGTGTCCGTGCCGCCGCTGTTCAACACGTTCATCAGCCTGGTGAAGGACACGTCGCTGGCGTCCAACATCATGATCGCCGAGATGTTCAGAAAGGCCCAGGAGTTCGCGGCCAGCTCGCTGAAATACCTGCTGATCTACTCCGAGGCGGCGCTGATCTACCTGTTGTTCTGCACCATCTTAAACGGCCTGCAAAAGCTGTGCGAGAAGCGCCTGCGGGTGGGAAAGTGAGGCGGAGAGGATGTATTACGTCAGGGATATCCACAAGACCTTCGGCGGCAACCACGTGTTGAAGGGCGTGTCGCTGGACATCGAGGCCCACAAGACCACCGTGCTGATCGGACCCTCCGGCTCGGGAAAGACCACGCTGCTGCGGTGCATCAACCTGCTGGAGCTGCCCGACAGCGGCACCGTGCACTTAAACGGCGCGGAGCTTAACTTCGGCGGCGGCAAGGCGCCCAAGTACGCCGGGGGCGAGGCCCGCGCCCTGCGGATGAAGACCGGCATGGTGTTCCAGAACTTCCAATTGTTCCCCCACAAGACCGTGCTGGGCAACATCATCGAGGGGCCGGTGTCGGTGCTCAAGCGCGACCGCGACCAGGCCGTGGCCGAGGCCGAGGCGCTGCTTCAAAAGGTCGGCCTCGCCGACAAGCGCGACGCCTGGCCCCGGGACCTGTCCGGCGGGCAGCAGCAGCGCGTCGCCATCGCCCGTGCGCTGGCCATGAAGCCCGAGCTGCTGCTCTTCGACGAGCCCACCAGCGCCCTCGACCCGGAGCTGGAATACGAGGTGCTGTCCATCATCCGGCGGCTCTGCGAGGAGAAGCAGACCATCGTCATCATCACCCACAAGATCTCCTTCGCCCAGGAGGTGGCCGACAAGCTCGTGTTCTTCGACGAGGGCCGCATCCTGCGCCAGGGCCCCTGGGACGAGGTCAACGACGGGTCCGTCCCCCGCATCGCCCAGTTCCTGAATATGTTGAGGTAAAAATTATGCCCTTTCGCCTATCGGACGATGATGCCCGCCTCGTCGGCGAATCGGGGATTGGACTGCATGAGGCCCAGCGTGCGCCGCGCCGCGCCGTCGGGCTTGCTGCGCCCGCCCTCCCAGGCCTCCACCGCCTTCTTCGTCACGCCGATGCAGGCAGCGAAGGTGCTCTGGGTCATCTGCGCGTCCAGGCGTATCTGCCTGATCTCACCGGGGGTGAAGCTTCTGAGGGACGCGACGGACATGTGCCGGACGGTCACGCCGTCCTTCAATTCCCCGCGCTCGTAGGCGATGGCCTCCATCAGTCCCTTTTTGATCTCATCGTATCTGCTCACGGTCGCGTCACTCCTTTCCCGAGGACCTGATCTCCAATTCGAGCTCCAAGAGCTCCACCAACTGCTTCAAGTCGTTGCGCTCCGCCATGGACAGGTTGTCCTTCTCCGCCTTGGTGTACACGTCCACGAAGTAGATCTTCTCGTAGACCTCGAAGTCCACGTAGATGACGCGCATGGAGCCGCTCTTGCCGCGGTTCTCGAAGGCAAAGCGCATCTTCCGGACCTTGCCCGTGCCGCGCATGACCGGCCCGATCTTCGGGTTGTCCAGCAGCGCCTGCTCCAGCCTGCGCTTGTCCTCGTCGTTGAGATCGAGGCTCTTCCACTTGTATTCAAAGCTGGGCAGGGTCACGAATTCCCTGTGCATAGCGTATTCCATATGCGCTCACCTCATGCATATTATACCCTATAATTTAGGGTTTGTCAACCGTGAGAAAGCCCAGGACCCCATTTGAGGTCCCGGGCATTATCACGCCTATGCGTCGCGGCCGAGGGCGAAGGCCCGCTTATTGAGCTCGAGGAACTTCGGCGGGACGGTCTCGTCGATGGCCTTGAGCCAGGCCGCCTCGGGGATGTCCATGATCCTGGACAGCACGCCGATGAGCACCACGTTGACGGCCTTGGGGGAGCCGGCCTGGGTAGCCAGCGCCAGGGCGTCCACGGCCTGCACGTCGGCCATACTGGACAGCTTCTCCACGATGCCCTCGGGATAGGCCATCGCGCCGGTGATGACGGGCATGGGCCAGGTCCTTTGGGTGTTGGTGATGAGCTTGCCGCCCTTCTTAAGGTAGCTGATCCACCGCGCGGCCTCCAGTATCTCGAAGGACAGGATGTAGTCCGCCTCGCCCTGGTCGACGATGGGCGAATAGACCTTGTCGCCGTAGCGCACGTAGGTGACCACGCTGCCGCCGCGCTGGGACATGCCGTGGACCTCGGAGAGCTTCACGTCGTAGCCCGCGCCGATCAGCACGTTGCCCAGCAGCTTGGAGGCCAGCAGGGTGCCCTGCCCGCCGACGCCGACGATCATGATGGAAGTGGTTTTCATATCACTTGGCCTCCTTCCGCTCGAACGCGCCGAATCTGCACATCTGCTCGCACAGGCCGCAGCCCACGCAGATGGTGGCGTCGATGGACGCCTTCTTATCCGAGAAACGAATGGCCGGGCAGCCGATCTTCATGCAGCTCTTGCAGCCCTTGCACTTGTCCGGGTCGATGGACAGCGGCGGGTCATGCTTGACGTACTTCAGGAGCGCGCAGGGTCGGCGCACGATGATGACCGATGGCTCCGCGACGGCGATCTCCTCCTTGATGGCCTCCTCGGTGGCGGCCATGTCCTGGGGGTCCACCACGCGCACGCGCTTCACGCCCACGGCCTTGCAGAAGTCCTCGATCTTGATGGGGTAGGTAGGCTCGTTTTGCAGCGTCAGGCCGGTGGTGGGGTTCTGCTGGTGGCCGGTCATGCCGGTGATGGCGTTGTCCAGCACCAGCACGGTGGCGATGCCGCGGTTGTACACCAGGTTCACGATGCCGGTCATGCCGGAGTGCATGAAGGTGGAGTCGCCGATGACGGCCACGGTCTTGCTGGCGGCTTCCTCGCCCAGCACCTTGGTGTAGCCGTGGGCCATGCCCACCGACGCGCCCATGCACAGCACGGAGTCCACCGCGTTCAGCGGCGCGCCGCTGCCCAGAGTGTAGCAGCCGATGTCGCCCAGCACGGTGAGCTTGAGCTTCGACAGCACCGTGAACAGCCCGCGGTGCGGACAGCCGGGGCACATCACCGGCGGGCGTCCGGGCACGGCCTCGTCGTAGGTGTCGAAGGCCGGAAGCGGCTGGCCCAGCTTCTGCCGCAGCTTGTTCTGGGAAAGCTCGCCCAGCAGGCCGAAGATGTCCTTGCCGCCGTCCACGCGGATGCCGTTTGAGCGCAGGTGGTTCTCGATGACGCCGTCCAGCTCCTCCACCACGATCAGCCGGTCCACCTTCGCCGCGAACGCCGCGAGGCGCTTGACGGGCATGGGGTTCACCAGGCCCAGCTTGAACACACTGGCGTCCGGGAACGCCTCCTTGACGTACAGGTAGCAGGTGCCGGAGGTCACGAAGCCGATGGACGTGTCGCCCACCTCCTCGCGGTTGAGGGGCGTGGTCTCGGCCAATTCCTGTAAGGCCACCATGCGCTTCTCCACCTCGACGTGGCGCTTCACGGCGTTGGCCGGGGCGGCGACGTACTTCTGCGGGTTGCGCTCATAGGGCTTGAGGGCGCGCTCGTCGCGGTCCTTCAGCTCCACCAGGTTCTGGGAGTGGGCCACGCGGGTGCAGGTGCGGAGGACGACGGGGGTGTCGTATTCCTCTGAAATTTTGTAGGCCTCGGCCACGAAGTCCTTGCACTCCTGGGAATCCGACGGCTCCAGCATCGCCAGCTTGGAGGCGATGGCGTAGTGCCGGGAATCCTGCTCGTTCTGGGAGGAGTGCATGCCCGGGTCGTCGGCCACGGTGACCACCAGGCCGCCGTTGACGCCGGTGTAGGAGGCGGTGAACAGCGGGTCCGCCGCCACGTTGAAGCCCACGTGCTTCATGGCGCAGAACGCCCGCGCCCCGGCCAGGCTCGCGCCCACCGCGGCCTCCACCGCGGCCTTCTCATTGGGCGCCCACTCGGCGTAGACCTCGTCGTACAGCGCCGCCTGCTCCGTGATCTCGGTGGACGGCGTGCCCGGATAGGACGACACGAAGCGGCAGCCCGCCTCGTACAGTCCGCGGGCCACCGCCTGGTTGCCCAGCATCAGTTTTTTCATGGATGAACCTTCCTTTCGATCGTCGCCGCGCGTCGCGCATACGCATGGCTGTTTCATCTATACTATGATAGCACAACGGCGGCGGCGATTCAAGCGTTGTCGTTTAAGATTCCATGCCCCGCGCCTTCTCCAGCAGGCTGATGATGGGCAGGTGCTGGGGACACGCGCCCTCGCACTGGCCGCACTGGACGCAGTCGCTGGCCTTGCCCTTGCCCTGGGTGACGATGTTGTACTCCCGGACGGTGCGGAAATGGGGGCTTCCCTTGCGGCGGTTGGCGACGGTGAAGATGTCGGGGATGGGGATGGACATGGGACAGCCCTCGGTGCAGTAGCGGCAGCCGGTGCAGGGGATGGACTGGTCGGCGTCCAGCACGGCCTGGGCCTTGCGGATGACCGCAAGCTCATCCTCGGTCATGGGCGCAAAGTCCTTCATGGTCTTGAGGTTGTCCTCCATCTGCGCGAGGTTGCTCATGCCGCTCAAGGCGGTGATGATGTAGTCCTGGCTGGCGACGAACCGCAGCGCCCAGGCGGAGTAGGACCGGTCGATGCCGGTGGCGTCGAACACGGCCTTGACCTCGGGAATGGGGTCGGCGAGGATGCCGCCCTTGATGGTCTCCATGACGGTGACGGGCTTGCCGTGGGCGCGGCAGATCTCAAGGTTGCGCCGCGCGGCCACGCCGGGGTTGTCCCAGTCGGCGTAGTTGATCTGGAGCTGGACGAACTCCATCTCCGGGTGCTTGTCCAGCAGCTCCTCAAGCAGCTCCGGGTCGGCGTGGAAGGAGAAGCCCAGGTGCTTGATGAGGCCCTTGGCCTTCTGCTCCTTCACGAAGTCCCAGATGTGGTACTCGTCGTACTTGTCGTAGTTGTTGCGCTGCAGGGCGTGCAGCAGGTAGTAGTCGAAGTAGCCCGCGCCGGTGCGCTCGAGGCTGGTGAAGAACTGCTGCTTGGCGCTCTGCTCGTCGTGGGCCTGGAGCCAGGCGTTGAGCTTGGTGGCGAGGGTGTAGGCGTCGCGGGGATAGCGGTCCGCCACCGCCGCCTTGAACGCCGCCTCGCTGGCGCCGTCGTCGTAGACGTAGGCGGTGTCGAAGTAGGTGCCGCCCGCGGCGATGAACCTGTCCGTCATCTGACAGACCTGGGGGATGTCGATGGTGCCGTCGGGGTTCTTGGGCAGCCGCATCAGGCCGAAGCCCAGCTTGAAGGTGTCCTTTCCGAGATATTCGCTCATGGTATCCTCCTGTCGTGTGTGATACCCCTATTATACATGCTCGGGGCGGGAGTGGCAAGGGGCTCAATGGAATTAACCTGCCGTTGCGCGATTCTCCCTTGACCGAAGCGCCATATACAGGCTATAATAGGATGAAATACGAAGGTTGGAGGGATGGTCATGGACGCGGCGCGGGCCAGCGCGGTGATGGCGGCGCTACAAACGCTGTACCCGGAGGCGAAGCCGGAGCTGCACTTCGCGAACCCCTACGAGACGCTGATCGCCACGATCCTATCGGCCCAGTGCACCGACAAGCGGGTGAACCTGGTGACGGCGCGGCTGTTCCCCCAGTACCCGGACGCCTTCGCGATGGCGAAGCTGGAGCCGGAGGAGCTGGAGCCGATGATCCGGGAGTGCGGGCTCTACCACAACAAGGCGAAGAACATCGTCGCCGCCAGCCGCGCGCTGGTGGAGCAGTACGACGGTGTGGTGCCTTCGACCCGGGAAGCGCTGATGAAGCTGCCGGGCGTGGGTCAGAAGATCGCCGGCGTGGTGCTGCTGGCCGCCTTCGGAGACGATCA
>JAFUWR010000045.1 GCA_017471125.1 Clostridia bacterium
CAGGACTACCTGCGCCGGTTCATACAGGGCTACCAGGAGATGGAGCCGCTCAAGGGCGGGGACATCAACAACCAGGTGCAGGCGGTGCAGCGGCGCTTGCTGGAGGCGGGCTACTTCAACGGCATCGCCGACGGCGTGTTCGGGGACGCCACCCGCATGGCGGTGGAGCGCTTCCAGATGGTCAACGGCCTGCCGGTCACCGGCGTGGCCGACGGCATGACGCTGATGCGGCTGATGGCCGACGTGCCCATCACCTGGCAGGGGTATTTGAGCGAGATGAGCTGCGCGGCGGGCGACGCGGGGCTGAACGTGTACGTGCTGCAGAAGAAGCTGGACGAAATGGGCTACTTCGACGGCGACTGCACCGGCAGCTTCGGCGACCTGACCCAGGGCGCGGTGGCGGCGTTCCAGTCGGACAACGGCCTGGAGGCCACCGGCGTGGCGGACGCGGCGCTGTGGGAGCTGATCTATTCCGGCACCGCCGTGGCCCGCAGGCGCGCCGACGTGACGCAGCTGGGCGACAGTGGCGACAGCGTGAGCCAGATCCAGCAGCGGCTCAATGAGCTGGGCTATTTCTACGGCGAGGCCGACGGCGACTTTGACTACGATACCGAGACCGCCGTGCGCCTGTTCCAGATGGGCAACGAGCTGTCCGCCACGGGCCGGGTGGGGGGCGACACGCTGAGCGCCCTGTTGAGCGACACCGCCCGGGCCATGGGCGATCCCGCCGCCCAGGAGCGCTTCGCCGCGCTGCTGTCCCGCCGGGACGCCGACGTGCAGGCCCGCATCGCCGAGATCGCCGGCGGGCTGGTGGGGAAGGAGTTCAGCGTCCGGGACGACGCGCTCTATCCCGGCTTCGCGCTGGTGCAGTACGTGTGCGTGGCCGCGGGACTGCCCATCACCGCGCCGGAGACCGTCATCCGGCTGGCCGACGACCCCGTGGAGGACCCGGACGAGGTGCAGGTGGGCAATATACTGGCCTTCCAGACCGCCGGGAGCGACAACGTCACCATGCTGCTCACCGTCGGCGCGGGGGAGGGGCGCATCATCTACGCCACGCCGGAGGTGGGCTGGGTGGTCATGAGCTATTTGAGCCAGATCGACAGCGAGAGCGTCTATCGCTGGGCGGAGCCGGAGGCGTGAGCGTGCTCCTCAAGGACGGCGAGCGCCTGGACGACCTGCAGCGGGACGGCATGAAGCTGATCCAGCGGCCCGACGTGTTCCGGTTCGGCACGGACAGCGTGCTCCTGTCGGACTTCGCCAACATCCGCCCGAAGGACGTGGCGGCGGACCTGGGCTGCGGCACCGGGGCCATCGCGCTGCTGATGGCGGCGCGGGCGAAGGGGGCCGTGGTGGACGCCGTGGAGCTCCAGGCGGAGGTGGCCGACATGGCCCGGCGCAGCGTCGAGCTGAACGGCATGGGCGACCGGGTGCGGGTCCATTGTATGGACATGCGCGAGGCGTGGCGGGCGCTGGGCGCGGGCAAATACAGTTTGGTCGTGTGCAACCCGCCCTACGGGCGCAGGGGCGCGGCGCTGGAAAGCCTGAACGATGCCAAGCGCATCGCCCGCCACGAGGGGGCGCTGGCCCCCGGCGACGTGGCCCGGTCCGCGGCCATGCTGTTGAAGAACGGCGGGCGCTTCTGCGCGGTCTACCCCGCGCCCCGGGCCTTCGAGCTCATGCGGGCCATGTGGGAGAACCGCCTCGCGCCCAAGCGCGTGCGCACCGTCCACGGCGTCGCCGGACGCCCGCCCAAGTTCGTGCTCCTGGACGCCGTAAAAGAGGGCGGCGAGGGGCTCCATTGGCTGGAGCCGCTGGTGCTTCGGAACCCCGACGGCAGCTTCACCGAGGAGTGGCACAGGATATACGGGATTTAGCCATATATTTTGGGACGAATTTACCGTTGATTTTTGGGAAGGATTCTGGTACAATAACCGTGAAAGGAGTGGATGAAAATGCCGACCATCCTGCCGGTGTCAGATTTGAAGAATTATGGCGAGGTGTTGAACCACTGTGACGACGGTGCGCCGGTGTACCTGACCAAGAACGGGCGGGGCAGATACGTGGTCCAGAGCATGGAGGATTACGAGCGCCAAGCGGCGACGATACGCCTGCTTGCGGAACTGAATAAGGGCGTGGAGTCCCTGCGCAGGGATGGGGGCCTGACCATCGACGAAGCCTTTGAAGGATTGGAGGTAACGCCGTGGGAAGGGTGACTGTATCCAGGGAGGCACGGCGGGACCTCGTCGACATTCGGAACTACATCCGCGACGAGCTGTGCAATCCGGATGCGGCGGCGCGGATCATGGGAAGACTTCGGACGGCTATGGAGAGCCTGCGTTCGATGCCCGAGCGGGGCATGCCGCTGGACGCGATACTGAGCGTTCATACCGATTATCGCTTCCTGGTCTGTGAGCAATACAGATTGTTCTATCTGACGGATGGAAAGGACGTGGAGGTCATCCGCGTGCTGCATGTGCTGAGAGACCCTGTTCGGGCGTTGTTTTTGGGCAAATGATAAATAAGACCACGGGGGCGGCGCGAGCCGCCCCCGCGATCTGTCATTCCGGCGTCAGGAATTCCAATCCGTTGAAGGCGTCGTAGCCGCGGAGGGCGGACATGCCGCCCATGGAGCGGTCGGCGAGCACGGTGCCGGTGCGGAACACGAGGCCCATGATGGGCAGGCGCTGGACGATGTAGAGCTGCATCTGGGCGTAGAGGTTCTTGAGCGTGGTCTCCTCGGAGGCATCCCGGGCGCTCTCGAGCAGGAGCTGCATGTTGTCGTTGCCGAAGCCGTTGAGGTTCATGGACTCGTTGCGGCCGAACAGGGGCATCAGGTCGGGCACCTCGCTCATGTTGATGCCGATCAGGGCCAGGTCGAACTGGCGCTCCTTGACGAGCTCCCGCACCCGGGCCTGGGAGTAGGTGCGCACCGTGCAGCGGAAGCCGATGGCGTCCAGATACGCGGCGATGAGGTTCGCGGCGTTCTCGCGGATGGAGTTGGTGCTCTCGTTGTAGGTGATGATGGTGATGGCCGGCTCCTTGAGCATCACGCCCTGCACCTGGTTCAAGCGCCCGTTGCCGGTCAGGTCGTACCAGCCCAGCTCGTGCATCAGCTGTAGCGCGCGCTCGGGGCTGTAATAGTAATAGGCCGACTGGCTCTCGTACAGCCAGCTCTGGGGCGGTATGGGCACCTCGCACTGGACGGCCATGTCCAGGTAGGCGTTGGAGGCCAGCACCGCCCGGTCCACAGCGTACATCACCGTCTGGCGGGCGCGGATGTCGGCCATCATGGACTTCTCGCTCAAGTTGGGCACCAGCATCTCGTAGCCCATCGTCAGGTAGTCCATGCTGGTCAGGTCCGCCAGCTTCCGGCTGAACGCGGCCTTGGGGCTGTTGGTGGAGATCATGCCGATCTGGTGGGTGTGCACGGCCTCGATGGCGTCGCCCGCCTCGTCGTAGCGCTTGAACACCAGGCTGTGCAGCCCCGGCTGTCGCTTCCACCAGAGGGGGTTGGCCTCCAGGCGTATGGTGTCCTCGGCGTCGCGGCGGATGAACCAGTAGGGGCCGGTGCCGCGGGGATAAAGCTCGCCCAGGGTGTTGTACTGCATCACCGGGAAGTTCATGGCGTACAGCGTGGCGATGCCCTCGGTGGTGCCCTCCACCCGGAGGGTCAGTATGTCGGTGGCCTCCATGCTGAATATGGCCTGGAGCCTGCCGAAATAGGGGTTGTCCGCGGCGCTGGTGAACAGCGTCTCGAAGCTGCGCACCACGTCGTAGGCCGTCAGCTCGATGCCGTTGTGGAACTGAACGCCCGAGCGCAGGTGGAAGGTCCAGACCTTGCCGTCCTGCTCCCAGCTATCGGCCAGCATCGGCGCGGGCTTCAGCTCGCTGTCCAGGTCCACCACGGACTCGTACATCAGTTGGTTGATGCTGATGAGGCTGCGCTCGTTGCAGGTGGCGGGGTTCATGGAGGCGTTGGGCGAGGCCACGTAGCCGATGACCAGGTCCGCGTCCAGGTCCAGCACGTCGTCGGTCGGGACGGCGGCGAAGTCGGTGTCCGCGTCGTATTCCTCGACGGGGAGCTCGTCCTCCACATAGCCGTCCTCCTCCGCCCACGCCGTACCCGTGAGCATCAGCAGCAGGGCCAGCAGCAGGCTAATCTTCCGCGTAAAGCTTAGCGTATTTCTCATAGTTCTTCAATACCCGTTGCACGTAGGTGTTCGTGCTGTCGTAGGGGATGACGGCCAGCGTCGCGCCGTCCGCGGAATACTCCGGGGTCTGGAGCCACTTGTCCACCGTGCCCTGCCCCGCGTGGTAGGCCGCGGAGGAGCAGCGCATGTCGTTGCCGTAGCGCCGCATCAGGAAGGACAGGTACCAGCAGCCGTAGCGCACGTTGACGTCCGGGTCGAACAGGGCGTCCGGGTCGAAGGGCTCGCCGAACTTCCCGGCGATCCACTCGCCCGTCTCGGGCATGATCTGCATCAGCCCCCGCGCGCCCACCGACGACACCGCCTCCGGGTCGAAGCTGGATTCCGCCAGTATCACCGAGGCCACGTAGGCCGGGGGCAGGTCGAACTGGGCGGCCTTCTGCCGGATCAGCACCTCGTAGGTCATCGGGTAGGACCGCAGGGTCAGCCACGGCATCAGGTCCAGCGCGGCCCACAATATGAGCCCAATCAGGGCCAGCGCCAGCACCACGACGGTGGTGACGCGCTGGACCTTGCGCGCGCGGCGACGACGCTTGGATTTGGACATAGCTTCTCCTCAATTATCCATTATCAATTCTCAATTCTTTCCGCCTTTTTCTCCGCCTGCCTGTACAACTGCGCCAGGACCTGCCGCGTCTTTTCCACGGGCTGTTCGGTGTTGACGGCGTGGGTGGCGCGGGCGTTGCGCTCCTCGGCGGGCATCATGCTGTCGATGCGGGCCTCGGCGGCCTCGCGGGAGATGCCGTCCCGGGCGCAGATGCGGGCGATCTGCATCTCCCGGGGGGCGTAGAGCGCCCAGGTCTCGTCGCACAGGGCGTCCATGCCGCACTCGAACAAGAGCGGCACGTCCAGTATGACCACCCGGGCCCCGGCCGCGGCGGCGGCGTCCATGCGCTCGAGCAGCGTCCGCTGCACCAGCGGGTGGATGATGCCCTCCAGCGCCCGCCGGTGGGGGACGCTGTGGAACACCACGTCCGCCAGCGCGGCGCGGTCGAGGGTCCCGTCCTCCCGGAACACCTGATCGCCGAAGACCTCCCGGATGCCGGGCAGCGCCGCGCCGCCGGGGGCGGTCACGTCGTGGGAGACTTGGTCGGCGTCGAACCGGGCCGCGCCCAGGGATTCGAGGTACTTCGCGGCCTCGGTCTTGCCGCTGCCGGTGCCGCCGGTGAGCCCGATCACATACACACTATTTGCAGGCACGCCAATCGCCTCCGATGGAGATGTCGGTCTTTAAGGGCACGGACATGTCCCAAACGCCCTCCATGCAGTCCTTCAACAGGGTCTTGACCCGCTGGGCCTCAGCCTCCGGGGCCTCGATGATGAGCTCGTCGTGGACCTGCATGATGAGCTTCGCCTCATACCCGCCGTCGCGCAGCGCGTCGCTGACCCGGATCATCGCCAGCTTGATGATGTCCGCGGCGGTGCCCTGTATGGGGCTGTTCATGGCGCAGCGCTCGCCGAAGGACCGCAGGTTGAAGTTGCCGCTCTGGAGCTCCGGCAGGTAGCGCCGCCGCCCCATCAGCGTGGTCACGTAGCCCTGGGCGTAGCCGGTCTGCTTGGCCCCGTCCATGTACGCCTTGACGCCGGGGTACCGGGCGAAGTAGCGGTCGATGAAGTCCTTGGCTTCGTAGCGGGAAACGCCGATGTTCTTCGCCAGCGTGAAGTCGGAGATGCCGTAGACGATGCCGAAGTTCACCGCCTTGCAGGCCGAGCGCATCTGGGAGGTGACCTCCGACAGCGGCACGCCGTAGACCTCCGACGCTGTGCGGGCGTGGATGTCCTGGTCCTCCTGGAAGGCGTGGATCATGGTGGGGTCGCCGGACATGTGCGCCAGCACCCGAAGCTCGATCTGGGAGTAGTCCGCGTCCACCAGGAGCCACCCCGGGCGGGCGATGAACGCGCCGCGGATGGCCCGGCCCAGCTCCGTGCGCACGGGGATGTTCTGCAAATTCGGCTCCGCGGAGCTGATGCGGCCCGTGGCGGTGCCCACCGGGTCGAAGCGCGTGTGGATGCGCCCCGCGGCGTCCCGCATGGGGATGAGCGCGTCGATGTAGGTGGACTGGAGCTTCTGGTATTTGCGGTATTCGAGGATCTTCTCGCAGATGGGCCATTCGTCCGCCAACTGCTCCAGGACCTCCTTGCTGGTGGAGATCTTCTTCTTGGGCGACGGTATGCCCAGCGTGGTGAACAGCAATTCGCCCAGCTGCTTCGGCGAGTTCAGGTTGACGCGCTGGCCCGCCATCTCCGCGATCTCGTCGGTCAGGGCCGCGATCTGGACCTTGAAGTCCGCGCCCAGCCCGCGCAGCACGTCGGCGTCCACCAGGAAGCCCTCGTCCTCCATGTCCCTGAGCACGTAGGCCAGCGGGCGCTCGATCTCACCGTAGACGCGGCCGAGGCCGGTCTCGCGAAGCTGCTCCTGCTGGATGACGGCGAGGCGGCGCAGGGCCGTGGCGGGGTGGGCGGCGTAGCCGTCGACGCCCTCGCCGGCGCACAGGGACTCCGCGTCGAAGCCCGGGCGCTGGGGGTTCAGCGCGTAGGCGGCCAGCATCACGTCGGTGATGTCGCCCCGGATGCGGCGGATGTCCACGGGCAGGGACTTCATGTCGTGCAGCGCCTTGGGGCAGTCGGCCTCTAAGAGCGGCAGCGCGGCCTCCATAGCTTCTTCCTCGGTGACGCCCGCGGACAGCAGGTCGCCGCCCAGCGGCAGCGCCAGCCGCGCCGCGTCGGTGGCCACGGTCAGCGCCTGGCCCAGGTGCAGCGCCGCCCACTTCGCGTCCCGGGCCATTTCAAGGATACGCGCCTTGGCGGCGTCGAGTTCCTGATATTCCTCCACCTTCGGCAGCTTTTCCGCCTCCGGGTCGGGTATAGTCGTTGCAGGGGAGGCGGACATGCCCAGCGCCTTGGCCACCTCGGTCAGCTTGCGGATGGCGGCGTTCATGCGCAGGGCGCGCAGCCGCGGCAGGGCGGGGGAGAGGTCGCCCAGGCCCCACTGGTCGGGCGTCACCTCCACCGGCGCGTGCCGGTCGATCTTCGCGAGCTTGTAGCTCAACTCTGCAAGCGCCCGGCCGTTCTCGAGCTTCTCCTTGAGCTTGCCCTTCTGTGCCGGGGCGCTGTCCAGCACGCGCGCCAGGTCGCCGTACTGCTGCACCAGCTTGAGCGCCGTCTTTTCGCCGATGCCGGGGATGCCGGGGATGTTGTCGGAGGCGTCGCCCATCAGCGCCTTCACGTCGATCATCTGCGCGGGCGTCACGCCGTAGTTCTCCCGGATGTACTCGGGGGTGACCCGCGCCGCGTCGCTGACGCCCTTTTTGGTGTAGAGTATGGTGGTGTGGGGGCCGGAGAGCTGGAAGGAGTCCCGGTCGCCGGTGACCAGCAGCGCGTCGTCGCCCGTGCCCTCGCAGGCCAGGGACACCGTGCCCAGGATGTCGTCGGCCTCGAAGCCCTCGGCCTCCAGGATCGGTATGCCCATCAGGGTAAGAAGCTCCCTTATGATGGGGTCCTGGGCCCGCAGCTCGTCCGGCATGGGCTTGCGCGTGGCCTTGTAGCCGTCGTACATTTCCTTGCGGAAGGTGGGCCCGTGCAGGTCGAAGGCCGCCGCCATCGCGTCCGGGCGCTCGTCCTCGATCACCTTCAGGAGCATCATGATGAAGTTGTGCACCGCGTTGGTGGGCGTGCCGTCCGGGGCCGTCATGCTCCCCGTCGCCGCGAAAAAGGCCCGGTACATCAGGCTGTATCCGTCCAGGATGATGAGCTTCTTTGACATGGATAAACTCCTTGCGTCGTTGAGTGTGGAGTGTGGAGTGAGGAGTGTGGAGTTGCGGTACCGATCCCTCCGGGATCTGTTTTTATTGTATTATAGCACATCGGGATGGAAAACACAAATGGGTTTGGATGCCGGGGACGACCTCTCCGTCACAGTCTGCGACTGTGCCACCTCCCCTGACAGGGGAGGCAAGAGGGATACACCTCGGTGCGGCAGCCTTGGCTCCCCTTCCAGGGGAGCTGGCACGCGAAGCGTGACTGAGAGGTCGTGACCCCTGTTCCCTGTTGCCTGTTCCCTGTTCCCTCCGGGCGCTGAGGGCAGCGCCCCTACGCAACGCCGTTTCCCCTACTGCCTACTGCCTATTGCCTACTGCCTAAAATAAGAAAATTTCGTTGCGTAACCATTTGTGTAACGCGGCGGGTGTATAATGCTTACAATACCCAAAGTATCGTAGGCGAAGTATGCGCCGGACCGGGGCGAAGGGCCGCGTAAAATCAAGATTTTGTCGGGATTTGTCCCGCGGGAGGGCGTTTGCCGCGATTGACAACGTTTTTGCTGTGGTGTATAATAGTATAGGCTTATTCTGGGCGGCGTCCCGGAAACAAGCCCTATTTGCGCGATGTCAGAAGCGCGCGGCGGCAGGCGGAAAGGCGCGACGATGAGAAAACACCTCTCGACGATCATACTGGTGATCCTGCTCATACTGGGCGTGGCGATACTGCTGTACCCGACCCTGAGCGATTACTACAACTCATTCCACCAATCCCGGGCCATCGCCAGCTACATCGAGCAGGTGGAATCGGCGGACCCCACGGACTACGAATTGGAGTGGCTCAACGCCAGGGCCTACAACGAGGGCCTCAAGTACAAGGCCAACCGGTTCGTGCTGTCCGAGGAGGAGTACGCCGAGTACGAGACGATGCTGAACCTGACCGGCTCGGGCATCATGGGCTACATCGAGGTGCCGAAGATCGACTGCACGCTGCCGATCTACCACGGCACGGACGAGGCGGTATTGCAGATCGCCGTGGGCCACATCGAGGGCACCAGCCTGCCCACCGGCGAGATCGGCAGCCATACGGTGCTGTCCGGGCACCGGGGCCTGCCCAGCGCCAAGCTGTTCACGGACCTGGACAAGATGGAGATCGGCGACCAGTTCGTCATCCGCGTCATGGACCAGATCATGACCTACGAGGTGGACCAGATCCTGATCGTGCTGCCGGAGGAGCTGGACGCGCTGGCCATCGACCCGGATAAAGACCTGTGCACGCTCATCACCTGCACGCCCTACGGCGTCAACACCCATCGGCTGCTGGTGCGCGGCCACCGCACGGAGAACGCCGAGATGGAGAAGATCATCCGCGTCCAGGCCGACGCCACCCAGATCGATCCCCGGCTGATGGCCCCGGTATTCGCCGCGCCGATGCTTATGATACTGTTCATCGGCATGATGATCGTCACCGGCCGCAAGAACCGCAAGATCAAGCGCAGGTCGTGACGAAAGGGGGCGCGGGCATGCCGACCAGTCCATCGCGCCGCGCCGCGCTGCGGCGGGCCGCCGCAAAGCGCCGCGGGTCCTGGGGCCCCAGCGCCGAGGAGGCCGAGCGGGAGATCCGCCGCGCCAAGCTCAGGCGCTACCGGCGGCACCGGCAGAACGTGCTGATGCTCCTGGTGATCCTCTCGCTGATTGCGGGCGGGCTGACATACTATTTCGGGTTCGACCTGATGGTCGTCCGCGGCGCGGGCATGAGCCCGGCGCTGGAGAGCGGCGACCGGGTGCTGTGCGTCAAGCAGTCGCTGCTCAACAAGCTGGCGGGCATCGTGCCCGAGAGCTTCCGCAGGGTGGACCGGGGCGACCCGGTGGTGTTGAGCTACAAGCTCGACAACGGCGAGACCGTGCGGCTCATCAAGCGGATCGTCGCCCTGGGCGGCGACGAGCTGGACAGCGGCGGCGGGGAGCTCATCCTCAACCGGGAGGCCCTGGCGGGGCTGACCGGCGAGAGCGACCTGGTGTACCCGGTCAGGGTGCCCGCGGGTCGGCTGTTCGTCACCGGCGACCACAGCGCGGTGTCCGTGGACAGCCGGCGGCGCGCCTTCGGCATGGTGGCCGAGGCGGACGTGGTCGGCAGGCCGCTGTTCATCGTGTGGCCCCTGTTCGCCGTGGGCCGGGTGAGCTGAATGATGTCGAAGTTGATAAATGTCCTGATCGCGGTGGTGCTGCTGTCGGCGGCGGCGCTGCTGCTGTACCCCACGGTGTCGGACCAGTACAGCCAGTTCCAGAACACCCGCCGCATCCTGTCTTACAGCCGGGTGGCGGAGGATATGGACCCCGCGGACAACGCCGGGATGCTGGAGGCCGCCCGGGCCTACAACCGGTCGCTGACGGACGTGGAGATCAAGGACGTGTTCACCGAGGCCGCCGACGAGAGCTCGTCCGAGTACCGGGCGCTGCTGGACCCCAACGGGGACGGCATCATGGGGCTGATCGAGATCCCCAAGATCGGCGTCCGGCTGCCCATCTACCACACCACCGAGGATTACGGCCTCGAGCGGGGCGCGGGCCACATGGAGGGCACCGCCCTTCCCGTGGGCGGCGAGGGCACCCACTGCGGCATCGCGGGACACCGCGGCCTGCCCAGCGCGCGGCTGTTCACCGACCTGGACAAGCTGGTCAGCGGCGACCTGATCTATCTGACGGTGCTGGATCAGCTCCTGGTGTACCAGGTGGACCAGATCTCCGTGGTGCTGCCCCACGAGCTCGACTACATGGCCGTGCAGGAGGGCATGGACCTGCTGACGCTGGTGACCTGCACGCCCTACGGCGTGAACACCCACAGGCTCCTGGTGCGCGGGCGGCGCGTGGCGCTGGAGGACATCTCCGACACGCTGATGCGCTCCGACGCGGTGGAGCCCGCCGACCTGCCCCTGGGCGCGGCGGTGTGCGCCGTGCCGTTCCTGGCGGTGGGACTGATATTGATGCTTGTGATCCGACCCAAGCGCAGATATAAACTGAAATGACCCGGAAACGAAAATGATGGGGGATGCTGTTATGACAAAGACGGTTCGGAAGCTGTTCGGGATCTTCCTGTGCGCCTGCCTGCTGCTGTCTACTTTGGGCGCGGTGGCGGAGGCCGGGGGGAACGGCAAGCTGACCATCCAACTGAAACCGAACGCCGAAAAGGGCTTCACCGACCCGTCCGGGGTCACCTTCGAGCTCTACCAGATCGGCGCGCCCGACCAGGGCACGGAGACCGGCTGGAAGGCCTATGGCGCCTTCGCCAACGACACCCTGAAGGGGCTGTTGAGCACGCTGGACGCCTCGTCCAAGGGGACGCGGCAGTACAGCGTGGAGCAGCGGGACAAGATGCTCGCCGCCGCCCTGGACGTGATCGAGGCGGACGATACGCTCGAGCCCGTCAAGGCCGTCACCGATACCTCCGGCAAGGCCGCGGCCACCGTGCCCTACGGCATCTATTACATACGCCGCGTGCCGGGCGAGGGGAACGGCAAGGTCAAGCTGGACCCGATGCTGGGCGCGGTGAGCGTGCTTGCGCCCGCGGCCACCGTGGAGTGCAAGCCCGAGATCAAGCCGATGGGCAGGGTCAGCGTGTCCGTCACCAAGGCGTGGAACGACGCCGAGGACTTCGACGCCATCCAGCCCAGCAGGATCATGCTCAACCTGATCGACCGCACCCGCGGCGTCATCGAGGGCGCGCCCGCGCTGATCCTGACCGCGGACACCGGCTGGACCGGCCGCTGGACCGACCTGCCCGCCGAGGACGGCAAGGGCGATCCCTACGACTACGCCGTCGCCGAGGCGATGGTGGAGGGCTATACCTCCAAGATCACCCGCCGCGGCATCTCCGTGTCCAAGACCTGGGCCGAGGGCGAGACGCCCGTGAACATCCGGGCCACCCTGCTGTGCGACGGCGCGGTCTACCCGGACGAGCGGACCCTCGACGCGGACAACGGCTATGCCTGCGACTGGGCCGACCTGCCCCTCTACCGGGACGGCACGTCCGACCCCTATGTCTACACCCTCAAGGTCAGCGCCGCCGGCCTGTCCGACGCGGACCTGGCCGAGCTCGCCGCGAGCCTCGACGTGAATTACAGCTTCACCCTGACCAATACCCACACCCCCGAGTACGGCTGGCTGCAGGTGTCCAAGAAGGTCACCGTGGACGGCAAGGACCCCACCGGCAAGACCCTGAACCTGGCCGACGGCACCTATTACTTCCTGCTCACCGGCCCCACCGACCTGGACGAGAGCCGCAGGAACGATAAGAACTACCACTATAACGACCCCATGAACGACGAGGCGGGCAAGTCCACGTTCTTCGTCGTCGTCGAGGACGGCCAGATCGCCGACAGCGCGGCCATCGGCCCGCTGATGCCCGGCAAGTACACCGTCACCGAGGACATCGAAAAGCTGCCCTCGGGCATGCGGTCCGTCGTGGACAAGCTGGAGATCACCGTCGAGGCGGGCACCAGCGACAAGCCCTCCGTGGCCGAGGGCTACCAGCGGTTCGAGAACGACCAGACCACCGGCAGCCTCGCCATCACCAAGGCCGTGCAGATGGCCCACGACGGGTCCACGCCCACGAGCACCATCGCGGACGGCACCTTCGAGTTCACCATCTCGGGTCCCAAGAACTACCTCGCCGTGAAGAGCGTCACCATCGAAAAGGGCGCGGCCCGCACCGTGACCGTGGATGACCTGCTCCCCGGCACCTATACCGTCACCGAGAAGACGCCCACCAGCAAGAACGGCACCTTCGAGGTCAAGGGCGACAACGGCGCGACGGGCGCCAAGACGCTGAACGTGCAGCCCGGCAAGACGAACGCGCCGATCGAATTCAACATCGTGAACGTGCTGACGACGCCGACCCCGACGCCGACCCCCACGCCTACGCCCACCCCGACCCCGTCCCCCACGCCGCGGAGCGGCGGCGGCGGCGGTGGCGGCGGCACG
>JAFUWR010000046.1 GCA_017471125.1 Clostridia bacterium
ACACCCGCCCCCGAACCCCCGAAGCCCGAAAAGCCCAGGGCCAAGCCCATACGGGTGAAACTCGGGAAGTGATGCGACGCGACAGGCGGCAGGCCATCGGCCCGCCGCCTTTCGCGTCAGAGTGGAGAGTGAAGAGTGGAGAGTTGAGATGAACAGGCTCCCCTGCGCAGGGGTTCGAGCGCCCGGAAAACAGTCCGGTGGACTGTTTGCAGCGAGAACGGGCCGGCAGGCCCATGGAGAGCTGTCAGCGAAGCTGACTGAGGGGGCGTCAATCCCTCCGGCCTCCGGCCACCTCCCTTTACACAAGGGAGGCAAAGCCGCCGCGCTGTCGTAGGGGCGCTGCCCCCAGCGCCCGCCCGGGGACCCCCAATTCTCAATTCCCAATTTACCCTTATCCCGCTTCCCTTTATTATCCCTTTGTGTTATAATATTTTCCGATACCCATCGAGGGGAGAGGATAGATTGGACAACAACAACGGACGACACGGCTTTTCGGGCAAGCTGGGCTACGTGCTGGCGACGGCGGGCTCGGCGGTGGGGCTGGGGAACATCTGGCGGTTCCCCTACCTGGCGGCGAAGTACGGCGGCGGCGCGTTCCTGCTGGTGTACATCCTGCTGGCGCTGACCTTCGGCTACACGATGATCATGTCCGAGACGGCGCTGGGCCGCATGACGGGCAAGAGCCCGGTGGGGGCCTACGGCGCGTTCTCGAAAAAGCCCCTGGTGCGGGCGGGCGGATGGATCAACGCGGTCATCCCGATGCTGATCGTGCCCTACTACTCGGTCATCGGCGGCTGGGTGGTGCGCTACCTCTGGGGCTACCTGACCGGCGGCGCGGGGCTGATGGCGGACGAGGGCACGTTCACGGGCTTCCTCGCGAGCCCCGCGGCCACGGAGGGGTGCTTCCTGATCTTCGCGGCCATGACCATGCTCGTCATCTTCGGCGGCGTGCAGAACGGCATCGAGAAGGTGTCCCGGATCATGATGCCCGTGCTGGCGGGGCTGACGCTGGTGGTGGTGGCCTTTTCGGTCACCCGGCCCGGGGCGCTGGCAGGGGTCAGGTACTTCCTGGTCCCCGACCTGAGCCGGCTTTCGCTGATGACGGTGGTGTCCGCGCTGGGGCAGATGTTCTACTCGCTGTCCATCGCCATGGGCATACTGATCACCTTCGGCTCCTACACCAGGCGCGAGGTGGACATCGAGCAGACCACCGCCCAGGTGGAGATCTTCGACACCGCCATCGCCATCCTGGCGGGGCTGATGGTCATCCCCGCGGTGTTCGCGTTCTCCGGCGGGGACGCGGCGGCGCTGAACAAGGGCCCGGCGCTGATGTTCGTGACGCTGCCGAAGGTGTTCGAGAGCATGGGCGGCGCGTGGATCGGCATACTGTTCTTCCTGCTGGTGCTGATGGCCGCGCTCACCAGCTCCGTGTCCCTGGCCGAGGCCGTCTGCGCCACCTTCGAGGACGAGCTGCGCTGGTCCCGGCCGAAGGCCGCCGCGCTGGTGTCCGTCATCATGGCCGCGCTGGGCACGCTGTCCTGCCTGGGCTTCAACGCCCTGTCCGGGCTGACGCCGCTGGGCATGGACATATTGAGCTTCTTCGACTTCCTCACCAACTCTGTCATGATGCCCGTCGCCGCCGCAGCCACCTGCCTGCTGGTGCTCAAAGTGGTGGGCCTCAGGACCGTCGAGGACGAGATCGCCTTATCCTCCGCGTTCAAGCGGCGCGGCGTCTATCGCTTCGTCATACGCTACCTCGCCATCGCCCTGCTGGCGGTGATATTGGTCAGCTCCATATTGGACGCGATGGGACTTATCAGCATATAAAACACGGACCGCCCGCGGCGCATGCCGCGGGCGGTCCATTTTCATCCATCCTTAATATTCCGTCGTCGCCTCATACACCAAGCTCGCCTTCCCGGTCAGGGTCACGGCGTCGTCGGAATAGCGGACGATGAGGTTGCCGCCCAGCACCTGCACCTTGACGTCGGTATCCTTGGGGCAGAGGCCATTCTCGGCGGCGGCGACCACGGCGGCGCAGGCCCCGGTGCCGCAGGCCATGGTCTCCCCGCTGCCGCGCTCGAAGCAGCGCATGCGCAGGGTGGTGGGGTTGACCAGGTGGACGAACTCGGCGTTGACGCGCTCGGGGAAGATGGGCGCGTTCTCGAACCGGGGCCCGATGCGCTCCAGGTCCAGCGCCTCCACCCGGTCGGTGAACACCACGCAGTGGGGGTTGCCCATGGACACGCAGGTGACGGCATAGCGCTCGCCGCCGATCTCCACCTCCCGGTCCACGACCCGCTCGCCGTCCAGCGCCACGGGCACCGCCGCCGGGTCGAGGCTGGCGCGGCCCATGTCCACGGACACGGAGGACACCCGCCCGTACCGGGTGTACAGGTGCAGCTTCTTCAGCCCGCTGGCGGTCTCCACCACGATGTCCTTCCGGTCCACGATGCCCTTGTCGTACAGGTACTTGCCCACGCAGCGTATGGCGTTGCCGCCCATGGCGCCCTCGGTGCCGTCCCGGTTGTACTGGCGCATGCGGGCGTCGGCCACGTCGGACCTCTCGATGAGCACCATGCCCTCGGCCCCCGCGCCGTAGTGCTGCTCGCACAGCCGCACGCACAGGCTCTCCGGGCATTCCACCGCGCCGTCCCGGTTGTCGATGACGATGTAGTCGTTGCCGGTGCCCTGCATCTTGGCAAAGCGCAGGGTCTGCCGCTCGCGCCGCATGTGGTTGATGTCCACCAGCTCCGTGTTGAACTGGCTGTAACGGGACAGCAGTATGTCGGCCAGCGCCACCGCCGTGTCCAGCGAGGTCAGGCACGCGATGTTCAGCGACAGCGCCTTGCGGTGCAGGGCGATGTAGTCCTCGAGGGTGCTGTCCAGCAGCGCGCCGGTGTAGATGATGTAGTTGATCTTCCCGCTTTCCAATAGCTCGAAGCAGTGCTCGCTCTCGCGGATGCCCTGCACGGTGGTCACGGGGATGCCCAGCGTGGCGATGACCTCCGCGGTGCCCTCGGTGGCGTAGAGCTGGCAGCCCAGGTCCGCGTAGCGCCGGGCCACGCCGATGATCTCGGGGTAGTCGTACTCGTCCACCGACAGCAGCACGCCCGTGGGCGCGCCGGGATGGGGCAGCCGCGTGCCCGCGCTGATGAGGCCCTTGAACAGCGCCTCCGACAGGTCCTTGCCGATGCCCAGCACCTCGCCGGTGGATTTCATCTCGGGGCTCAGATAGCTGTTGGCGTCGGTGAGCTTCTCGAAGGAGAACACCGGCACCTTCACCGCGCAGTAGGGCGGCGTCTTGCACAAGCCCGTGCCGTAGCCCAGGGACCTGAGGCTCTGGCCCACCATCACCCGGCTGGCGATGTCCACCATGGGCACGTCGGTGACCTTGCTGATGTAGGGGATGGTGCGGGACGCCCGGGGGTTGACCTCGATGACGTACAGCTCCCCGTGGTACACCAGGTACTGTATGTTCACCAGGCCCCGGGTGCCCAGCGCCAGCGCCAGCTTCTCCGAGGACGCCACCACCGTCTCCATCATGCTGTCGTCCAGGCTGAACGGCGGGTAGACCGCGATGGAGTCGCCCGAGTGGACGCCCGCGCGCTCGATGTGCTGCATGATGCCGGGGATGAGCACGTCCGTGCCGTCGGAGATCACGTCCACCTCCAGCTCCACGCCGGACATATATTTATCTACCAGCACAGGGTTCTCGATGCCGCCCGCGAGGATGCGGGTCATGTAAGCCTCCACGTCGTGGTCCTGGTGGGCGATGGTCATGTTCTGCCCGCCGATGACGTAGGACGGCCGCAGCAGCACGGGATAGCCCAGCGCGTTGGCGGCGGCGAGGGCCTCGTCCATCGTGCGCACGGCCATGCCCCTGGGGCGGCGGATGCTGAATCGCTCCAGCAGCGCGTCAAAGCGCTCCCGGTCCTCGGCGATGTCGATGCCCTCGGCGCTGGTGCCCAGGATGCGCACCCCCGCCTGGTCCAGGTGCTGGGTCAGCTTGATGGCCGTCTGCCCGCCGAAGGCCACCACCACGCCCACGGGCTTCTCCACCGCGATGATGCGCATGACGTCCTCGTCCGTCAGCGGCTCGAAGTACAGCCGGTCGGCGGTGTCGTAGTCGGTGGAGACGGTCTCCGGGTTGTTGTTGACGATGACCACGTCGTAGCCCAGCTTCTTGAGCGTCCAGACGCAGTGGACGGAGGAGTAGTCGAACTCGATGCCCTGGCCGATGCGGATGGGGCCGCTTCCCAGCACCATGATGACGGGCTTGCCCGACCGGGGGAAATTCCGCGCGTCGCAGACCTGGTCGCAGGTGGCGTAGAAATAGGGCGTCTCGGCGTCGAACTCCGCCGCGCAGGTGTCCACCATCTTGTAGGTGGTCTCGATGGCCGGCAGGTCCTGCCGCCCGGAGATGCGCCTGAGCGCCGCGTCGGTGTAGCCCAGCCTCTTGCCGGCGACGTAGTCGTCGTCAGACAGGCCGTTCGATATGCGGGCCTCGTAGTCCGCGAGGTTTTGCAGCTTATACAGGAACCAGCGGTCGATCTTCGTGATCGCGTATATCTCATCCACTGAAACGCCCTTTTTCAGCGCCTCGAACACGGTGAACAGCCGGTTGTCGTCGGGCACCTTGAGGCGCTCGCGGATGTCCTCGCTTCCGTTGTAGGGCCTGTTCAGCGTGTCCAGCTTGATCTCCGCGCCGCGCACGGCCTTCATCAGGGCCATCTCGAAGGACGGCGCGATGGACATGACCTCGCCGGTGGCCTTCATCTGGGTGCCCAGGCGGCGGGAGGCGGTGTTGAACTTGTCGAAGGGCCACTTGGGGAACTTGACCACCACGTAGTCCACCGCGGGCTCGAAGCAGGCGCAGGTCTTGCCGGTGACCTCGTTTTTGATCTCGTCGAGGGTGTAGCCCAGGGCGATCTGGGTGGTCACCTTGGCGATGGGGTAGCCGGTGGCCTTGGACGCCAGCGCCGACGAGCGCGACACCCGGGGGTTGACCTCGATGACGGCATATTCAAAGGAATCCGGATCCAGCGCGAACTGCACGTTGCAGCCGCCCACGATGCCCAGCGCGGCGATGATGTTCAGCGCGGAGGAGCGCAGCATCTGGTACTCCTTGTTGGAGAGGGTCAGCGCCGGGGCCACGACGATGCTGTCGCCGGTGTGGATGCCCACGGGGTCCACGTTCTCCATCGAGCACACGGCGATGACGTTGCCGATGGCGTCGCGCATGACCTCGAACTCGATCTCCTTCCAGCCCGCGATGTAGCGCTCCACCAGCACCTGGGTGATGGGGGAGGCGTCCAGGCCGACCCGGGCGACCTCGCGCAATTCCTCCGCGCCGTAGGCCACGCCGCCGCCGCCGCCGCCCAGGGTGAACGCCGGGCGGATGATGACCGGGTAGCCGATGCGGTCCGCGATGGCCACGGCAGTGTCCACGTCCGAAGCGATGTCCGAGGGGATGACCGGCTCGCCGATGGCGGCCATGGCGTCCTTGAACAGCTGCCGGTCCTCGGCCTTGTCGATGGCGTCCACGTTCACGCCGATGAGCCGCACGCCGTGGGCGTCCAGGAAGCCCTCCTTGTTCAACTGCATCGCCAGGGTCAGGCCCGTCTGCCCGCCCAGGCCCGCCAGCATGCTGTCGGGCTTCTCCTTCTCGATGATGCGCTTCACCGTCTCCACGGTCAGCGGCTCCAGGTAGATCTCGTCCGCCAGCGCCTTGTCCGTCATGATGGTGGCCGGGTTCGAGTTCACCAGCACCACGTTCACCCCCGCCCGCTTCAGCACGCGGCAGGCCTGGGCCCCGGCGTAGTCGAACTCCGCCGCCTGCCCGATGACGATGGGGCCGGAGCCGATCATCAGCACCTTTTTGATGTCCCTATTCAGCGGCATTCCCGGCACCTCCCATCAATTCCATGAATTTATCGAACAAGAACGACGTGTCCATCGGGCCGGCGCAGGCCTCGGGGTGGAACTGGACGGTGAAGGCCCGGTGGTCGGGATAATCGACGCCCTCGCAGGTCTGGTCGTTGGCGTTGACGAAGCGCACCTGGCCGACAGGCAGGCTGTCGGACACCACCGCGTAGCCGTGGTTCTGGCTGGTGATGTAGGTGTGGCCGGTGGCGAGGTCGCGGCAGGGCTGGTTGGCCCCGCGGTGGCCGTATTTCAGCTTCTCGGTCCGGCCGCCCGCGGCCAGCGCCAGGAGCTGGTGGCCCAGGCAGATGCCGAACATGGGCACCTTGCCCAGGAGCTTCCTGATCTCCGCCACGCAGCCCACGTTCTCCGCCGGGTCGCCGGGGCCGTTGGACAGCATCACGCCGTCGGGCTTATCGGCCAGCACGGCCTCGGCGGGGGTGTCGTAGGGCACCACCTTCACCATGCAGCCGCGCTTTTGCAGCTCCCGCTCGATGTTGGCCTTCGCGCCGTAGTCGATGAGGGTCACGCGGTGCTTTTCGACGCCGTGGGCGGGGAACAGCTCGGTGACGCCGGTGGACACGGACTTCACCGCGTCGACGATCCTGTACGCCTTTATCTCGTCCAGCGCCTTCGGCACCGCGTCGCAGAGCATCGCGTTCATGACGCCCTTGTCCCGGATGTGCTGGGTGACGGCGCGGGTGTCCACGCCGCAGATGCCCGGCACGCCGTGGTTTTTGAGGAACGTATCCAGGTCGTACTCGCAGCGGAAGTTGCTGGGGTGGCGGCACCACTCCCGGGTCACGTACCCCCTGACGCTGCACGCGCCCTCGAAGTCCGCCTCGATGATGCCGTAATTGCCGATCAGCGGGAAGGTCTGCATGACGATCTGGCCGTAGTAGCTGGGGTCGGTGAGGGTCTCGATGTAGCCCACCACGCCGGTGTTGAACACCAGCTCGCCGACGCCGGACACGTCCGCGCCGAAGGCCTCGCCCGCGTAGGTGGTCCCGTCGGACAAAATCAAGTATCGCTTGGACATGTTATCACCTTTATTTTCAGATGGTGTTTTGCCGGGATGTATGCGGGATGCGATTCGTACAGATCCTTCACTTCGTTCAGGATGACGACGCCGCCTTGTCCTGTCATCCTGAGCGAAGCGAAGGATCTTTTTCCGTCGATCACCGCTTGTCTCCTATTGTCACGATCATACTCTACAAGCGCCAATCATCGCTCAAGTCCTTCCAGGAGGGATTCATGGATTCGACCAGCGCGTTTTTCCTGTCCCGCCGCCATCCCTTCAACTGCTTTTCTCTGGCGATGGCGCTTTTCACATCCTCCGTCATCTCATAATAGACGAGCTTGTGAACGTTGTACTTCTTTGTAAAGCCATCCACGAGTTGATTTCTGTGTTCATACAACCGCCGCTCCAAATCGTTGGTGACGCCGATGTACATGACTTTGTGGTTCCAATTGGTCAGGATGTACGTGTAGTAGGATATGGACGTTCACCCCTTATAACGTCGCCGCCATCACGGCCTTGATGGTGTGCATGCGGTTCTCGGCCTCGTCGAACACGATGGACTGCGGCCCCTCGAACACCTCGTCGGTGACCTCCATGGCGGTGAGGCCGTACTTCTCGTGGATGGCGCGGCCGATGCCGGTGCCCAGGTCGTGGAACGCCGGCAGGCAGTGCATGAACACCGCGTCGGGCCGGGCCTGGGCCATCAGCGCGGCGTTGACCTGATAGGGCAGCAGGTCGTCGATGCGCTCCTGCCACACCGCGTCCGGCTCGCCCATGGACACCCACACGTCCGTGTAGATGACGTGCGCGCCCTTCACCGCCTCGGCGGGGTCCTCGATGAACCGAAGGGTCGCGCCGGTCTCCTTCGCCACCGCCTGGCACTGGGCCACCAGCGCCGCGTTCGGGAAGTACTTCTTCGGCGCGCAGGCTACGAAGTCCATGCCCAGCTTGGCGCAGCCCACCATCAGGCTGTCGCCCATGTTGTACCGCGCGTCGCCCATGTACACCAGCTTGATGCCCTTCAAAGTGCCGAACCGCTCCCGGATGGTCAGCATGTCGGCCAGGATCTGGGTGGGATGGAACTCGTTGGTCAGGCCGTTCCACACCGGCACGCCCGCGTGCTTCGCCAGCGCCTCAACGATCTCCTGGCCGTAGCCGCGATACTCGATGCCGTCGAACATCCGCCCCAGCACCCGCGCCGTGTCCGCGATGGACTCCTTCTTGCCGATCTGCGAGCCCGTCGGGTCCAGGTACGTCACGCCCATGCCCAGGTCGTGGCCCGCCACCTCGAACGCGCAGCGCGTGCGCGTGGAGGTCTTTTCAAAGATCAGCGCGATGTTCTTCCCGCGGCATACGTCGTGCGCCACCCCTGCCTTCTTCTTCGCCTTCAGGTCCGCCGCCAGGTCGATCAGCCCTGCGATCTCCTCCGGCGTGAAGTCCAATAGCTTCAAAAAACTCCTGCCCTTCATGTCCATCGCCCATGCCTCCATTACGATTCGATACCAGTTATTATAGCCCCCGGGC
>JAFUWR010000047.1 GCA_017471125.1 Clostridia bacterium
CATCACCGTAAACCCCGCGGCGAACAGCAGCGTGCCCACGTTGGAGTGGGGCGGCTCAGACATCTCAGGGATGAGCTCCTCCACCACCACGTAGAGCATGGCGCCAGCGGCGAAGCTCAAGAACCACGGCATGGCGGGGCCAAGCTGCCGGGCCAGCAGCAGCATCAGCGCCGCGCCGAGGGGCTCCACCGCGCCGGTGAGCGTGCCGCCCAGGAACGCCCGCGTCCGGCTCATGCCCTGGGCGTGGAGGGGCAGGGAGATGATCGCGCCCTCGGGCAGGTTTTGTATGGCGATGCCCACGGCCAGGGACAGCGCCCCCAGCGCGGAGATGCCCGGCTGGCCGGTCATCAGCCCCGCGTACACCACGCCCACCGCCATGCCCTCGGGGATGTTGTGGATGGTCACCGCCAACAGCAGCATCGTGTTTTTGGACAGGGATGCCCGGGTCCCCTCGGCCTGGTCGGCGTTCATGTGCAGGTGGGGCACCGTCTTGTCCAGCAGCAGCAAAAACAGTATCCCCAGCCAGAACCCGCCCGCCGCGGGCAGGAACGCCCAGCCGCCCAGGGTCGCGGACTGGTCGATGGCCGGGATGAGCAGGCTCCACACCGAGGCCGCCACCATCACCCCCGCCGCGAAGCCCGTCAGCGCCCGCTGCACCAGGGGCTTGATCTCCCGCTTCATGAAGAACACCAGCGCCGACCCCAGCGTCGTGCCGAGGAAGGGTATCAATAAGCCGTAGATCGCGTCGCGCATCAGATCACGTCCTTTCGCTCATACTATGCTCAAATCTTCCCTACGTCCCCATTATACTCCGAATAGAAGTTAGTGATAGCTAACTCTTGTTAAATATGCCTTGACAGTCATCAAAAAAGGTGATACCATGTCGGCACGAGGGGGCGAGCGCATGCGCAGGATCGTGTTTTTCAACATCCCGGCCCACGGCCACACCAACCCGACGCTGCCGGTGGTGCGGGCGCTGACGGACATGGGCCACGAGGTGGTCTATTACAGCTTCGGCGATTTTAAGGATTCCATCGAGGCGGCGGGCGCGCGGTTCATGACCTGCGACGGCTTCGACGCGGGCGACGTGGACGGCAGCCGGGTGGCCAACGACATCATGGCCTCCACCGCGCTGATCGCCCGGGTCACGCTGGCGATGGACGAGCAGGTCACCCGGGACCTGCGGGCGCTCGAGCCCGACGTGATCGTGGCCGACTCGGTGGCCTTCTGGGGCAAGCTGTTCGCGCAGAAGCTGGGCATCCCCTACGTCTGCTCCAACACCACCTTCGCCTTCAATAAGGAGTCCGCGAAGGTCATGGGCACGCCGCTGGGCGAGCTCTTGGCGTCGCTCATCAAGCTGCCGCTGACCGGGCGGCTGCTCAAACCCCTGCGGGACAGGGGCTACCCGGCGAAGAACGGGCTGTCCATCGTGCAGAACGACGAGGACACGCCCACCGTGGTGTACACGTCCAAGCTGTTCCAGCCCTGCGCGGAGACCTTCCCGGACGGCTTCAGCTTCGTGGGGCCGTGCCTGCGGCCCTCGGACGGGGTCGTGGAGAAGTCCGGCAGGCCGATGGTCTACGTGTCCGTGGGTACCGTGCTGGGCGGGCAGGGCGATTTCTTCCGAAATTGTGTCCGGGCCTTCGACGACGGCCGGTACGACGTGACGCTGTCCGTGGGCGCGGGCACCGACATCGCCGCGCTGGGGACGCTGCCGGAGAACATCCATGCCTATCCGCGGGTGGACCAGCTGGCCGTGCTCCGCGCCGCCGACGTGTTCGTCACCCACTGCGGCATGAACAGCGCCAGCGAGGGGCTGTGGTTCGGCGTGCCGCTGGTGACCCGGCCGCTGACCCGGGAGGAGACCGGCGTGGCGAACCGGGTCGAGGCGCTGGGCGCGGGCCTGCGGCTCGAGGGCGACGACCCCGAAAACATCCGCCGCGCCGTGGACGCCGCGCTCACAGACCCCCGCTACCGGGAGGGGGCTAAAAGGATCGGCGACAGCTTCCGCGCCTGCGGCGGGGCCGACGCGGCCGCGAGGGCGATACTGAGGGTGGCCGGGGCAAGGGATCAATAGGGAGTTGCTGCGCTGACGCGCGAATTTCAAATGGGAAATTGAATCAGCGACCTCATCCGTCAGCACCTTTGGTGCTGCCACCTTCCCCTGAAGGGCATCTCTAAAATCTCACGAAGATGTGATATAATAGAGAAGAACAGGGGGGCGAAGAGATGGAACAGTTGAGCATCTTCAGTAGCGCCAAGCGAGAGGTAAAGCTGAGTGCATTAGGGGATAATCTTGAAAAGTTGA
>JAFUWR010000048.1 GCA_017471125.1 Clostridia bacterium
GGCGCGGGCACGGGCAGCGTGTCGGGGAAGCGCAGGTCGCTGTCCACCCGGATGCCCCGGGCCTTCGCCATCGCGAAGTACACCGAGAACATGGCGTCCAGTATCGGGTCGGCGCACCAGCGGGTCAGCTCCGTGTCGGTGGGGTCGTCCTGGGCCGAGCGGACGTATTCCAGCGCGGCGCGGTGGTCGCCCCGCCGGAGCAGGTCCTCAGTGGTGTTCAGCCGGTGGCGCAGGTCGTGGCGCTGTATGGACACCTGCCGCTCGGCCTCGGCGGACTGCTCGATGCGCTGGCTGAGCGCCCGGCTCTGGGCCGCCAGGAGCTGCTCGCGCTCCTCGGCCTCGTAGGACTGCCGCTGGAGGCGCAGGGTCAGGAAGATGTATAAGTATGTGGCCGGCATCACCAGCACCATGCCCAGCAGCGCCCCGTGCAGCCAGCGCAGGCCGGAGGGCGCGGACAGCGCGTCCAGCCACAGCATATGGATGGACAGGTAGAACAGCCCCGCGATGGCGGCCAGCAGGGGCCAGCGGATATTTTTGTCACGCTGGGCGTCCAGGTAGGGCTTTCGGGCATAGCGCCACAGGACCCAGCCCACCAGCGGGAACAGCGCCGCCTCGGTCACGGGCTTGAGCAGGTAGTAGAAGGCCCGGACCGCGTAGCTGTCCGCGGCGAAGTCCCGGGACGTGGAAAGGTAGATGATGCGCCCGTCCGGGTCGCTCTACCTGATCTTCCTCCCCAACTGTATGCCGTCCAGCCGGGGCATCAGCACGTCCAGCAGGTAGAGGTCGAAGGTCGCCCGGTCCTCGAGGGCGAACAGAAGCGCGGAGGGGTCCGTGAACACCGTGACCGCGCAGGCCCCCGGCGCGTCCGGCCCCGAGAAGCACCGCCCGACCATGCGCTCAAGCGCCGCGGCCTGGGCGGGGTCGTCGTCGCAGATGGCGATCCGCATCGTGTCCATGCGCTCCCCTCCCCTCCCGTTTTGAACATTATAGCACCTTGGGCAAGTGAAGCGGAATCACAGGACGAGGCGCTTTGTGGCGCTGTTCCTCATCGTCGCGCTCTTTGCGAGCCAGATCTCCTTCGCGTGGGCCGAGGAGGCCGGGCCGGGGGACAGCCCCGCGCCGGAGGTGTCGGCGTCCGCGCCGTCGGAATCGTCGGGCGGGTCGTCGGAGTCGTCGGGCAGTCCGTCCGAACCGTCGGGCGGCGCGTCGGGATCGAGCGCTTCATCCGAATCAAGTGATTCGTCGGGATCGTCGGAGCCGTCCCAGGACGCGCCCGCCGAGACCTTTGACGCGCCTGCGGTCGTCGAGGACGTGCCCGCCGTGGTCGAGGAAGCGCCGGTCGTTGTCGAGGACGCGCCCGCGGTGGTCGAGGAAGAACCCGTCGTGGTCGAGGAAGAACCCGTCATTGACGAAGAAGAACCTGCCATTGTCGAGGAAGAGGTCATCGAAGAGGAAATCGTTGAAGAAGAAGTAATAGAGGAAGAAATACAGGAGATCGAGCGTGAGACCGCGCCGATGACGGCCGCCTCGGTCATCCAGCAGGCGGCCAGCGTGGTGAACGCGGTGGCCCAGACGGTCAGCGCCCTCCAGCAGATGATCACCGACGCGCTGAGCCAGCGGGAGACCCTGTCCGGCCAGCTCACCCTGACCGTGGGCACCAACATGGGCTACGCCGGGGACCTGAACATCGCGCCCCACGTGAACAACAAGGTCGTGGCCGACGACTTCGAGCTGGTGCTGACCACCGAGGACGCCGGGGACGACGGCCTGTCGGGCGACGGCTCCACCACCGTGGAGGGCGACGTGGTCATCAGCCAGTTCAAGGTGCGGCTCCAGGGCCTGGTGATGGGCCTCAACAAGAAGATCACCGTCAAGGACGGCGGCGCGCTGGACTTCCGCGGCACGGCCAAGGACGACGCCGTGGCGGTCATCAACGCGGGCGGTACCGTGGACATCCGGACCGGCGACGGCAAGGACGAGGTCACCGTGGCCGGCGGCGGCGCGACCACCGTGGATACCGGCGCGGACAACGACACCGTCAACGCCACCCTCCAGGGCGGCGCGGCCAGCATCGCCACCGGCGCGGGGGATGACGCGGTCAGCGTCACGTCAAGCTCCACGGCCCTGACCGTGGACACCGGCGACGGCGACGACACCGTGGACGCCGTGCTGCTGCCCTCCGGCGCGGAGGGGGACTTCGCGACCACCATCGACACCGGCGCGGGCAGCGACGCGGTGGACGTGGACGCCCGGTCCGGCGCGGACGGCGTCCCCGGCAGCGTCCGTGTGGACACCGGCGCGGGCGACGACACCGTGACCGTCCACGACGGCGCGCTGGAGCACGACCCCGACGTCGCGACCCAGCTCCCCCTGGGCGGCCAGCCCACCCATGATATGACCATCGCCACCGGCGACGGCCACGACCTGGTGAACATCGACGCCTCCGCCTCCGGCGCGTTCGACGCCATCGACATCGACGGCGGCGCGGACGCCGACCGGGTCCACTTCACCGGCATACTGAACGGCAAGGCCGACGCGCCCATCAGCGGCAACAGGTCTGAGCTCGCGCTGGCCGGCGAGGACGGCCACACCTTAAATGTAAAGATGACCGGCGTCGGCACGCTGTCCGACGAGCTGGTGGGCAAGACCACCGTGTACCTGTATCCCCAGGGCGTGGGCAGCTTCACCTTCGACGCCGACGAGGATTTTGTCAACTACGTCCTGAAATCCCCCGTCTCCGGCCTGTCCCTGACGGCGAAGGCGGCGTCCAAGCGGCTGCTGACCAGCGTGGTCATCGACGCGGGCGAGACGCTGGACGAGGACAAGCATATATCCCTCAACGACGTGGACGCCCGGGGGCTTAACCTGGTGGTCCGCGGAAAGACCGTGGACGTGAACGGCACGGTCAGGGCCGACAACGCGCTCATCCACGCCTCGGACCTGGGCCAGCAGGACGAGGACGCGGGCTTCTTCTCCAACCTGTTCAACGTGTCCGCCAAGGCCGCGGTGACCGTCGCCAGGGGCGCGGCCATCGAGGCGGAGAACGACGTGGAGCTGACTGCCAAGACCAGGCTCGAGGGCGGCATGCTCTCCATCCTCAAGAACTTCAACATCATCAACGTCAAGGTGGCCGAGGCCGCCGTGGACGTGGACGGCAGCGTCCGGGCCGGGGCCTTCCGCGCCGAGGCCAAGAACGAGGTCAAGGTCGGCTACAAGGTCAGGGACGACGTGAATGTGAACGAGCTGTCGCCCGAGGCCCTGATGGACTATGGTCAGGACGAGGCCGTGGACCCCTGGCCGCTGGACATCAACGTGGTGTCCGCCCAGGCGCGGACCCGGATCGCCGAGGGCGCGGTGGTGTCCGCCGACGGCGGCAGCGCGCGGCTGGTCGCGGAGAACGCGGTCAAGGCCTCCGGCAGCGCCAAGGGCGGCACGGTCGGCCTCCCGGTGGCACTGGCGGTGAACGTGCTGACCGGCACGGCGCTTGCCCGGGTGGACGGCGCCGTCACCGCCACCGGCACCGACGTGGTTACCACCGCCGCCCGCTCCGGCATGGACGCCGACGCCTACCAGGCCGGCAGCTACGATGACACCATCGCCGCGGGGCTGAACTTCCTGAAGCTGGCGTGGTCCAACATCAAGGGCAAGATCAAGGGCGACGCCGCCAGGAAGCAGCTCGACGCCGCCGTCGCCAAAGCCGGCGCTTCCGATTACAAGATCACCGCCGACGAGCAGGCCGCCGACCACGGCAAGCCCGACATCCAGACCGTGGAGCAGAACGGCGTCGTCACCGTGCGGGTGGACGTGGCAGCGGACGACGGCTACCAGACCGCCGCCGTGCGCTACCGCTACCTCCAGCCCGGCGCGGACCACTACACCTACGGCATCGCCTACCGGGTGGACGGCACGACCGACGGCTGGAGCTTCAAGCTCCCGGGCGAGCAGGTGGACGTGTACGTGGACTATGTGGAGGCCGACGTCCAGCCCAGTCCCGCCCCCAGCGCCGCCCCCAGTCCCGCACCCTCCGCGACGCCCAGGGACGACCAGAACCCCTTCGGCAACCGGGCCGTGGACCCGCAGGCCCTCATACAGGACGCCGTCGGCGGCGCGGCTGCGGACGCGGACGACGAGGGGAACCCCGTCGATCTGATCCAGCAGATGTTCGACGCCACGCCCGAACCCACGGCGACGCCCGTGCCCGCAAAGGTGAGCCTCGCGTTCCGGCTGGAGGAAAAGCAGGCCAAGCGCGGCGCGATCCTGACCAGTGAGGAGGACCCGAACCGCGAGGGACACAGCCTGTCCGCCGCGGCGGCGGGGGACGAGATCGCGTTCTTCGCGAATCCCGCCTACGACGAGGACGGCAAGACCCGCTTCGCGCTCCAGGAGGGCTCGCTGACGGTCACCTACACCGTGGAGGAGAACGGCGCGACCATCCAGCGCACCGAGACCCTGGCCCAGGCCAAGGCCGGCATGGAGGAGGCCAAGGCGGACGACAGCGAGCGGACCCACTACGTCCCCGCCGCGGGCTACGAGTACGGCGTGCGCCTGGCCGCCACCCAGAACGGCGCGGTCACCTATGATCCCGACCAGGTCGGCACCTACATATACACCTTCACGGCCACTCCGGACGCGGGCTACGCGGTGGGGAAGGCCTACGTGAGCTACGCCAAGCACAACGACGACGGCGTGCTGTCCTACCGCCGCTATGAGCTGACCCCCGACGCGGACGGCAGGCTCAAGATCAACTTCACCGACTACGCCGCCGAGGCCGGGACCATCGTGGACGTGCAGTTCACCTTCGTGGACCCCGCCGATCCCGGCAGCACCGCCGTCCATTCCCAGGCCGCGGCCCAATACCTGGTGGGCTGGCCCGTCCGGGTGGGCTACAACCAGCTCGTGCCCGCCGACGACCCCCACAGCCACCGGGACATCGGCGCCGCCGGGTTCGACGGGTATGAAAACGGCAGGTTCTACTTCTCCTTCGACCCCGACGCGAGCACCGGCTACACCCTGAACACAAAGACCACCCGGAACGCCGACGGCGTGGAGCAGTCCGACCCCACGGCCATCTACGCCAGCTACGTGGACGGCAAGGGCATCGTGCGGAGCATCCCGCTGAGCAAGGACGCCGACGGCTGGTACGTGGACCCCGTGGCCAGCAAGATCCCCCAGGGGCGGCAGATCACCGTGTACGCGGTGTTCACCGAGGACCTGCACGAGGTCAAGGGCGAGAAGGAGCCGGTCCACGGCACGTCCGCCGTAAAGACGCCCTCGGTCAAGGTCGGCGACACCGTGAAGGTGTCCGTCTCCCCGGAGGCGGGCTACGGCGTGTCCCGGGTGGCGGTGGACTACTACGTCCCAGGCATCGCCGGGCAGGCGAAGCGGGAGTCCCTCGAGCTGACCCTGAACGCGCAGACCGGGCTCTATGAGGGCAAGGTCACCAGCGAGCTGTCCCCCGGGACGGAGCTTCAATTGAGCGTGGCCTATGCCGCCAAGGACATCGGCCTCATCGCCAAGGGCAACCTCGACGGGGAAGCCGCCGAGGACAACGTGGTGCTGCGCGAAGCGCTGGCCACCGTGGGCGAGACCGTGGTAGTCGCCCCCAACGCGGAGCTTACAAAGAAGGGCTACAAGGTCGCCTACCTGTCCGTGGAGTACGCGGGCGACAACAAGGGCAAGCTGGTGGTCGAGGGCGACACCTTCATCGTCCCGGCCGACGCCCAGCCCGAGGACATCCAGAAGCTGAACATCACGGCGGAGCTCGCCCTGAAGCGCATCGCCGTCCCCGAGCACACGGCGCTGGAGAACGGCGGCGTGGACGTGGGCGTGGCCCGGGTGGACCCCGGCGACCGGGTGAGCGTCACCGTCGCCCCCGCCGAGGGCTACCGGCTCAAGACCGGCACGCTCAAGGCCGTGGTCACCTCCGGCGGCACGTCCTACGTGGTCGTGGCCGAGCGCGAGGCGTCCGGCGTGTACGCCTTCACCGTGCCCGCGGACATCGACGCCGACAACGCCGCCATCACCTTCAAGGGCGTATTCATGCCCGGCCATTCAGACGGCAAGGTGGAGACCAGCATCGGCGCGGGCGCGGCGCGCTGTCGCTGGTGGCCTCCTCCGACTCCAAGTTCGGCGCGGTGGCCGACGCCAGCGGCAAGCTGGAGGCCACGGAGCTGGGCGTGGGCGCGGGCATCGCCGTGGCCGTGGACGGCTCCGACGCCGTGGCGAAGATAGATGAGGGCGCGAAGCTGACGCGGACGCCCGCGGCGCTGACCGCCGTCGCCAAGAATAAGATGA
>JAFUWR010000049.1 GCA_017471125.1 Clostridia bacterium
CCGCATCGTCCCGCCCAGCAGCGCCGTCAGTGCCGCGCCCAGGCCGCCCGCCGCGCCCGCGCCGGGGATGGCGTCGGGGTCGATGTTGAACTGGCGGCGGATGACGTCGCGGTAGTTGACCATGCCCGCCTCGAGGCGGCGCTGGATCTCCGGCGTCGCGCCCTTCTGCGCCGCGAAGGTCAACGTCGCGCCGCGCTCGCCGCAGAGGGGGTTGGTCACGTCGCACATGACGGTGAGCTTTGCCCGGGACAGGCGGGGGTCCAGCCCGGACAGGTCGATGGCGTGGACGCTTTCGAGGTCTATGCCCCGGCCCTCCAATGCGCGGCCGTCCGCGTCCAGGAAGCGTATGCCCAGCGCCCGGGCGCAGCCCATGCCGCCGTCGTTGGTGGCGCTGCCGCCGATGGCGATGGAGAGGTCCGTGAAGCCCTGGTCCAGCGCGTGGCGGATGAGCTGGCCGGTGCCGTAGGTGGTGGTATAGAGCGGGTCGCGCCTGTCCGCGGGCACCAGCGGGAGCCCCGAGGCCGCCGCCATCTCGATGACCGCGCGGCGGGCGTCCAGCCTGCCGTAGCGGGCGGTCACCGGCTCCATCAAGGGGCCGCGGACCCGGGCCTCCACCCATGCGCCGCCCTCGGCCAGGAGCACCGCCTCCGCCGTGCCCTCGCCGCCGTCCGCCACCGGCACGCTCATACATTCGATGTCGCCGAACACATCCCGCGCCGCCTGGGTCAATAGCGCCGCCGTCCGCGCGCTGGACAGCGTGCCCTTGAAGGAATCCGAGGCAAATAGGAATCTCATGGGGGTAACCTCCTTGTCGTACATATTGTAGCGCTTTTTGGCGAGAGTGAAAAGACGAAACAGAGTGGAGAGTGAAGAGTGGAGAGTGGAGTTGTGGTTCAAATCTCTTCGAGATTTGTTTGACTAAAACGGTCATAGCAGAGGCACTACGCTGACTTGGAGTCTCAATAAAAAGAAATCCGCAAGGATTTCCTCATGAACTCCACTCTCCACTCTCAACACTCCACACTCATATCGCTTCCTTCCCCCTCGATCATCAGCATTAGCATAACACGAAGTTATTTCTTAGTAAAAAATTATAATTGGACATTATTTGTTAACCGGTCTATAATGAGATATTATCAAAGGGGACGCCAGTCGCGCCGCCGGGAAGGGGCCGGACATGAGGGACAGCGCACAGGAGACGAGGATATTCAGCGAGTACCCGATCTTGCGGTCGGTGCTGACGCTGGCGATCCCCACGGTGATCAGCCAGATCATACTGGTGATCTACAACATGGCGGACACGTTTTTCATCGGCATGACGGGGTCGGACGCGATGCTGACCTCGGTGACGGTGTGCATGCCGGCGTTCATGTTCCTCTCGGCCATATCGAACCTGTTCGGCGTGGGCGGGGCCAGCGTGATCGCGCGGTCGCTGGGCGCGGGGGACATGAAGAAGGCCCGGCGCACGTCGTCGTTCGCGTTCTGGGGCTGCGTGGGGCTGACGCTGGCGTATTCGCTGGGCGCGCTGATGCTGATCCACCCCTTCGTGAACGCGCTGGGCGGCGCGGACCCGATGGTGCACGACAACGCCTGCCGCTACCTGCGGTGGACGGTCATCATCGGCGGCGTGGGCACGTCGCTGAACGCGCTGCTGGGGCATCTGGTGCGCTCCGAGGGGCGGTCGATGCAGGCGGGCTTCGGCATCGCCATGGGCGGCGTGCTGAACATCGGTTTAGACCCGCTCTTTATGTTCGTGATATTGCCCAGGGGCAGCGAGGTCACCGGCGCGGCGCTGGCGACGATGCTGTCCAACCTGACGGCAACGCTGTACTTCCTGACGGTGATCTGGGTCAACCGGGACCAGTCGGTGCTGTCCTTGAAGCCCACGAAGCGCTGCCTCGACCACGGCATCCCCGCGGACGTGCTGGCCACCGGCCTGCCGGCGTGCCTGATGACGCTGTGCGAGAACATCTCCTATGCCGTGCTGGACAACCTGATGTCCACCTTCGGCATGATGACCCAGGCCGGCATCGGCGTGGCCAAGAAGGTCAATATGCTGGCCCACTGCATGGTGCGCGGCATGTCCCAGGGCGTGCTGCCGCTGATCGCCTACAACTACGCCGCCCGGAACTACAAGCGCATGAAGTCCGCCGTGATGCTGTCCACCGGCATCTCCATCGGGCTGGCCACGGCCTGCATGGCCGCGTGCCTGCTGTTCAGCCGGAACCTGATCGGCGTGTTCATCCAGCACGAGTCCCCGTCGCTGGACTATGGCGCGGCCTTCCTGCGCATCCTCTGCATCGGCGGGCCCTTCTCCGCCTGCGCCTACGCCTTCATATCGTTCTTCCAGGCCACCGGCGAGAGCCGCAAGTCCTTCATGCTGGCGATATTGAGGAAGGGGCTTCTGGACATCCCGCTGATGTTCATACTGATAAGGCCCCTGCCCATCTACGGCATCGTGTGGGCGACGCCCATCGCGGATACCGTGTGCTGCGTCGTCGCCATCACGCTGTTCCTGCGGTTCACCAGTCGGCTGAGCCACCATTCCGGGTTCGTGGAGGTGGCAGCATAATAGGACACATCAAAAACGGGATGGCCGCGGCCATCCCATTTTTGTATGGAAACGATCAGTTGGATTCCGTCGCCCAGTCGCCGGTGTAGACGGACCAGCTGATCTCGGAGACCTTGCCGCTGGCGTCGGCGATGAGGTTGATGAAGGAATCGAAGCCCTTGACGTTGACGGGGGCGTCGGTCCCGGCGTAGTGCTGGAAGGACGCGCCGATGAGGCTGTCGGCCTTGGACAGGCCGGCGGCGGTGAGGGTCTCCACGGCGGTGTCCATGTCGTCGCCGACGCTGACGCCGTAGACGGCGTAGCCCTCGCCGGTGATGTGGAAGTACTGGGTGGTGGCGTCGCCGGAGATCAGCAGCACCTCGTTGAACCAGGCGTTGGGCCACTCGCCGGTCACGTCATGCTGGAACTGCGTCAGCCCCAGGGTGGAGGCCGCCTGCTCCAGGTCGGCCAGGTACCACGGGGACAGCTCCACCGGCTCCGGGTCGCCGAAGGTCGGCGGGGTCAGGTCCTCGGTGGGGCCGAAGTCGATCATCGGGGCCTCCGTCGGGGCCTCGGTGGGCTCGGGCGTGGGCGTGGCCGAGGGCGCCTTGGTGGCGGAGGACTTGGACGAGGACGAGGAGGACGAGGAGGA
>JAFUWR010000050.1 GCA_017471125.1 Clostridia bacterium
GTGTTGTCGCCGCATTGGTTCGCTACCCAGGCGTGGGCGAATTCGTGGGCAGACAGCGCCAGTATGCGCCCCGGAAAGGCCAGCAGGAACATGATGAGCATGCCCTTGGGGTCGGCGAACAGGCTGCGGCCCAGCACCAGGTCGTTCAGCACGTGGTAGCCGTCCAGCGGCGGCACCGGCAGCAGGTTGAACACGCACAGCACCAGGTTGGTCACGGCGAAGTAGCCGAGCATCTGGTAGAGGTAGCCCAGGACCTCGCCGAACACCGGCGCCACCAGGTAGTCCCCGGCGTAGGGCAGCATGCGCAGGAGCGACCGAAGCGGCAGGTAGACGTACTCGCCGTTCTCCAAAAAGAACAGGCTGTCCTGCCCGCCGTAGCTGGCCCTATAAATAGAGCCGGAGATGTCGTTGAGCTCGCCCGAGGGCACGCGCTTAAGCGACGCGGCGACGATGACGAACATGGCGATCATGGACAGGACGAACAGCGCGAAGTTCATGGTCACCCCCGCCACGGAGACCTTCAGGTCGTCCGCGCGGTAGTTCCGGTAGTTGCGCGGGTTCACCGGCACCGGCTTCGCCCAGCCGAAACCCACCAGCAGCATCATGATCGTGCCCAGCGGGTCCAGGTGCTTGAAGGGGTTCAGCGTCAGCCGCCCCAGCATCTTCGCCGTGTTGTCGCCGCATTGGTTCGCTACCCAGGCGTGGGCGAATTCGTGGGCAGACAGCGCCAGTATGCGCCCCGGAAAGGCCAGCAGGAACATGATGAGCATGCCCTTGGGGTCGGCGAAGAAGGAATCGAGATAAGACAGCAAGAAACAATCCCCCTGTATGAGAGTGAAGAGTGGAGAGTGGAGAGTGGAGATGGGACGCGGGCCGTAGGGGCGCTGCCCTCAGCGCCCGGGTATGCCTGTTCCCTGTTCCCTGCTCCCTGTTCCCTCTATTATACAATGAAACCTTCATCCGCGCAAGCGTTGCGTTCACACAAGGTTTGTGTTATAATGTAACCAATTGATCTCAACGAAGGCAAGGGAGGCAGTTGTCATGGGACTTTTTTCCGATCCCAACGAGCGGGAGCGCAAGGAGAACCTGCGAAAGCTGGAGGATAAGCGCCTGGCCCTGGCGCAGGAACTGGACAAAAAGGGCTTCAAGCCCGAAAAGATGCTCTTCGCCTCGACGGAGAACGGCGGGTTCGTGGCGACGTGCCGGCACAACGGCCGTCAGTGGGTGATCGCGTCCCCGGGCTTCGGCACCGAGGAGCCGTTCATCGTGGAGGACGCCGAGCGCTTCCCCGTGCGCAAGCAGGAGGTGCTGGTGAAGTCCGAGGGCATGGGCGGCATACTGGGCTTCGGCAAGAAGGGGGAGCACGGCGTGGAGTACGTCATCACCCTCTCCGACGGCAGCGAAGTCAAGCTGCCCATCGTGTTCGGCCGCAGCTGCTGGGCCGAGTACCCCCTCAGGAAAAATCCGCTGCTGGACACCCGCCGCCGCAGGAAGGACGGCAACATCGTCTGGGAGCTTCGGCCCGTGGACAACGGCGTGATCGACCGCATCATCGAAAACGCGGATCAGTACTTTGCGTGACATGAGCGGCGCGGGGAAATCGCCCCCGCGCCGCTTGTAAATGATTGTCGGCGGGTTCTAAAGGAACACGCCGACGATCATTCACAGCACGTTCTTGCCGTAGTCGAACTCGCCCTTCTCCTTGGTCTGCTCGTCGATGGTGTACGCGCCGCGCTCCAGCGCCACCGTGCCCGTGCGCACCAGCTCCAGGATGCCGAACTCGCCCAGCAGCTTCTGGATGGCCTCGGCCTTGCTGTCGTCGCCGATGACGGCCAGCGTGATGGTCTCGGTGGACACGTCGATGATGGAGGCCCTGAAGATATTGGCGATCTGTATGACCTCGTTGCGGATGCCGTGGGTGGGTGCGGAGACCTTGATGAGCACCAGCTCCCGCCTTATGGCCCGCTCGTTGGACAGCCGCTTTACCGAGTGGACGCATATGAGCTTTCTGAGCTGACTGCATATGAGCCGCGCCTGCTTTTCGTCGGTGAGCATCTCGATGGTGATGCGGGACACGGCGGGGTCGTGGGTCGTCCCCACCGCCAGGGATTCGATGTTGTAGCCCTTGCCGGAGAACAGCCGGGCCACGCGGGACAGCACGCCCGCCTCGTTGTCCACCAGCACCGCCAGGGTGTGCCGGGTGATCTCAGTGTTCATGGCCGTCCCTCCCCTCAATCCACCATGAATTCGGTGATGTGCCCGCCGCCGTGCACCATCGGCCGCACCATCTCGTCGATGGAGATGGCGCACTCGATGACCGCCGCGTGGCCGTGCACCAGCGCCTGCCGCAGCGCCGCTTCGAAGTCCCGCACGTTGGTCACCCGCGTGCCCGTCAGCCCGTAGGCCTCCGCCAGCTTCACGAAGTCCGGGCCCCGGTCCAGCGTGGTCTGGGAATAGCGCCCGCCGCAGGTCAGCGTCTGCCACTGGCGCACCATGCCCAGCGCCCCGTTGTTGAACAGCACCGTGATGATGGGCAGGCCGTAATAGGCCACGGTGGACAGCTCGTTCAGGTTCATGCGGAAGCTGCCGTCGCCGGTGATGTGGATGACCACCTTGTTCGGGTTGCCCGCCTGCGCGCCGATGGCCGCGCCCAGGCCGAAGCCCATGGTGCCGAAGCCGCCGGAGGTGACGAGCTGGCCGGAATACTCGAAGTGAAGGTGCTGTATGGCCCACATCTGGTGCTGGCCCACGTCGGTGGCGTAGATGGCGTCCCGCGGCACCGTGCGGGCGATGGCGTCCAGCACCTGCACCGGGGTCAGCCGGTTGCGGACCTCGTCGTACTCGGTCTGGGTCTTGAAGGAGAACACGTAGTCCTTCCACGCCGCGTGTTCGAGCTGGGGCAGGCGCTCGTTGAGCAATTGCAGCACCCGCCGCGCGTCGCCGACGATGTGGTGGGCGGTCTCCACGTTCTTGCTGATCTCGGATCGGTCGATGTCGATCTGCACCACCTTGGCGTTCCGGGCGAAGCTCGAGGGCTTCAGCGCCACGCGGTCCGAGAACCGGCAGCCCACCGCGATCAGCAGGTCGCAGGCGTCCACGGCCATGTTGCTGGCCTGGCTGCCGTGCATGCCCACCAGGCCGGTGGCCAGCTTGTTCAGCCCCCGGAAGCCGCCCGCGCCCATCACCGTGATGCCCACCGGGGCGTCGATGCGGTCGGCCAGCTCCTCGAACTCCCAGTTGGCCCGGCTGCGCACCACGCCGCCGCCGCAGATCAAAAGCGGCTTTTCCGACGCCAGTATCATCTCCACCAGCCGGTCGATGTCCTGGTGGTCCGGCTCCGGGGCCTTGAAGTTCTGGGACGAGCGCTTGATGAGCTGGGCCAGGTGGCCGCTGCCGCCGTGTTCGTGGCGGGTCAGGGGCGCGTACTCAGCCTCCTCCTCGGTCACGTTCTTCGGGATGTCGATCAGCACCGGGCCGGGGCGTCCCGACCGGGCGATGGCGAAGGCCTCCCGCACGGTGTCCGCCAGGTCCGAGACCTCCCGCACCAGGTAGTTGCACTTGGTGATGGGCATGGTGACGCCGGTGATGTCCACCTCCTGGAAGGAGTCCTTGCCCAGCAGGGGCAGCTCCACGTTGCAGGTGACGCACACCACGGGCGAGGAATCCATGTAGGCCGTGGCGATGCCGGTGACCAGGTTCGTGGCCCCGGGGCCGGAGGTGGCGAAGCACACGCCCACCTGGCCGGTGGAGCGGGCGTAGCCGTCCGCGGCGTGGCAGGCCCCCTGCTCATGGGCCGTCAGGATGTGGCGAATGCCCGGATAGTTGATCAGCTCGTCGTAGACGTTCAGTATGGTGCCGCCCGGAAATCCGAACACGGTATCGACGCCCTGCTCCTTGAGGCACTCGATCAGTATCTGTGAACCGTTCAGTTTCATGCGTTCATTCCTCTCTATGGCCGCAGACTGCAGCCCTGTTCCTTATTTCTTCTCTGCGGTACCCGGAA
>JAFUWR010000051.1 GCA_017471125.1 Clostridia bacterium
ACAGTTGCTCAAAGTCAACCGGGGTGAGGTAGCCGAGGGACTGGTGGATACGGTGCCTGTTGTAGAAGAGCAGGTATGCCGCGATTTCGTCTTTGGCTTCCTCGCGGGTCCTGAAATGCGCCCTGTCGACGCACTCCACCTTGAGCGTCTTGAAGAACGTCTCGGCGCAGGCATTGTCGTAGGGCGTGCCCGGACGGCTCATGCTCTGGATGCCGCCGATAGAGGCGACCTCGCGCCGAAAGTCCCATGAGGTATACTGGCAGCCGCGATCCGTGTGGATCACCAGCCGCTTCCCGGGATGCCGGTTCGCCACGGCGTTCCGAAAGGCGGCGATAGCCAGATGTCGGTCGATGATGTCAGCGGTCGCCCAGCCGACCACGCGGCGGCTGAACAGGTCGACGAAGGTGCACAGGTACAGCCAGCCCTCGTCCGTCGGCACGTAGGTGAAATCTGACACCCACGTCTGATTCGGCAAGGCGACCTTGAAATCCTGCTTCAGCAGGTTGGGGAAGGGAGTGGCTTTCGGGTCGGATAGCGTCGTTCGGACGCTCTTGCGCCAGGATATCGGCACAAGTCCCGAGGCGTCCATCAGCCTGCGGACGCGCTTCCGGCTGACATGATCGCCTTTCTTGCCAAGCTCCGCCTGGATCTTCCGGGCACCGTAGATGCGGTCGCTCTCGTAGAAGATGTTCTTGATCTTCGTCGTGAGGAGCCTGTCGCTTACCTCCCGCTGACTGTCCTTGCGCGCCTGGTACTCATAGTATCCCTGCCGCCGCGCCTTCAACAGCTTGCACGCCTTGCTGACGCCGACCTTCCCCGCCGTCTGTTCGATGACCGCATACTTTACCGCGGGTTCCTTGCAAAGTATGCCGAGACTTTTTTTAGGAAGTCGTTCTCCTCTTCCAGCTCCCGCACACGGCGCTTGAGCTGTTGAAGCTCTCGCTCCTGCGCGCTGGCCTCGTCCAGCACGGCCTCTCCGTTGAACGCGCCCTCCGGATTGATCGCGTACTGTCGCTTCCACTTTCCCAGCGTGTTCTCGTGGATCCCGTACTCGTTTGCCACGCTCAGCAGACTTCGTCCGCCCTCCGTCACCAGCTTCACCGCCGCGATCTTCTCCTCGCGACTGAACTCACTCCTGCGTCCCATTCCTTGCGGCCTCCTTCTGTGTTGGTCTTATTATACCACACTTTTCGCTTGTCCGCTCGTTCGGGGCCAGGACACAAAGTCGGACCAACGTGAGTTTGGATAGAAAAAGGGGGTTACGGGGGAAAAAGGCAACCTTTACTAAAGGTGGCCTTGTGCCCCCGGAGGATGGTTGACCGCGAACATGCCAATATCCGAGCAGGCGAGCGGCGACTACATCCGTCCCAGCCTATGGCAGGGGCGATAGCCCACAGCAGAACATGACAAAAACAAAGGGACGGCGCCGGTCGGCGTCGTCCCCTCGTTTATCTTCACTCGGCCTTCATCCGCTTCTTGCGCTCGTACATGCGCTCGTCGGCGCGCTCGAACACGGTCTGGGAGCTCTTATCCGTCGCGGGGTCGAAGCACGCATGGCCGGAGGCCACGGTGATGCGCCCGTTGGCGAGGTTATCGTCCATCTGCCTCTCAAAGGCCTCGAGCAGCGCGTCGCGGTCGGCGTAATCGTCGCCCTCGAGGATGGCGATAAACTCGTCGCCGCCGATGCGGTAGACGGGGCTGTGCTTGAACCGGGTGCAGATGATGCGGCAGGCCTCCTTGATGTACCGGTCGCCAGCCTCGTGCCCCTGGGTGTCGTTGATGGTCTTTAGGTTGTTCAGGTCGAACAGCACCAGAGCGAACTCGGACACGCTCTGGGCGTCGATGCGCTGGTTCAGGCGCTCCTCGGCCTCCACGTAGGCGTGCTTGCTCTTGACGCCGGTCAGGTCGTCGGTGAACGCCTTGTTGCTCAGGTCGTTGAAGTGGCGCTTCAGCCGGTCGCGCATGACGCGGAAGGTGTCGGTCAGCACGCCCACCTCGTCGCTGCCGCCGTGGTCCAGTTGGGCGTCGTAGTCCCCGGCCGCCAGCCGCCGGGCGGCGACGGTCAGGCGCTCCAGGGGCACGGTCACGTGCCGCATGGTCAGCGCGGTAAAGACGCCGAAGGCGAGCAGTATGACCGCGCCGGTGATGGCGAACACCTTGGTCAGGTTGGCCGAGGTGGTGTTGATCTCGGAGACCTGCACCACCGCGATCAGCTTCATGCCGTTGATGAGCGTGGCGTAGGTCATCTGCCAGCGCTCGCCGTCCTTGTCGTACCGAAGGAGCCGCTGGCCGGACGAGGCCCGGTCCATGCCCTCGATGTGGCCCTTGAGCTGGGGCAGTACCTCGTTGATGTCGGTGCCGATCCTGTACTGCGGGTGGTAGTAGACCCGGCCCGCCGCGTCCGTCAGCGCGAAGTAGCCCGTCTGGAAGTTGGTGAACTGCTGGATCTGGTTCACCAGCGTCTCGTATTCGATGTCCATGCCGATGACGCCGACGAACGTGCCGGCCTTGTAGACGGGGATGACGTAGGACACGATCTGGTCGTCCAGGCTCGCGTTGACGTAGGGCTCGATCCAGCTCGGCCGGCCCTGCTTCAGCGGGATGTGGTACCAGCCCACGTGCTCCAGGTCCTCGGGCGGGTAGGCCGCCAGGTCCGTAAGCGGTATCTTCTGGAAGTCGGAGATGCCGCGCCGGGAGAAGAAGAAGCCCTTGGCGTCGGTGGTGATCTCCGGGTTGACGCTGTAGTAGCAGGCGGCGAGGCCGTTGGTGTGGTTGGCCACGCTCTGGAAGGCGCTCTCGATGAAGGCCAGGTGCCCGTCGAAGTACCTGTCCAGCGCCTGCCGCTGCGCCTCCGTCCGCCCGGGCAGCTCGGTCACGCTGTCGCCCGACGCGCCCAGCGCGCCGCCGTCCGTCAGGGCGATGCTGTCCAGCGAATCCACGGCGTAGCGGGCGATCATGCCCACCGACTGCTCGATGCTGTTCAGGTACTCGTCCAGCGCGTCCTTGCGGTTCTCGCAGATCAGGCTCAGGGTTTGGGCGGACATGCGGTTGCTCTCGATGATGACGAAATAGATGCCGATGAAGCCGAAGGACAGCACGCTGATCAGTATGGCGGCGAGGGTCAGCGCGATGATCTTTGTGCGGATCGAACGCATCCTGGGTCACACCTCCTGGAGTCGATGTCGGTCGGCTGTGGGAATCATTCCTCGATGACCACGTCGCGGTACTGGGTGTTGGTCCACCCGTTCCAGGCGACGCGGAAGTTCCTGACCCGGGGGTTCACGATGAAGTAGTGCTGATTGGAGAACAGCGGTATCCAGGCGCAGTCCTCCTGGACGATGACGCGCTCCAGCTCCCGGTACTCGGCGATGCGGGCGTCCTCGTCCACGATGGCGCAGGCGTCGGCGACCCGCTGGATGACGGCCTCGTTGTCGTAGCACAGGCTGCGGGACCGGGCGTTGTCCGCGTCGCCGAAGAACACGTAGATGATGGCGTCCGGGTCGTTGAAGTCCACGGAGAACCGGGAGGCGTAGCAGGCGATGCCCCCGCCGCGGCGCTTCTCCGAGAACTCGTCCCGCCCGAGGGTCGTGATGCTTGCGCGGACGCCGACCTTGCGCCACATGGAGGCCGCCAGCTCGAGCAGCTCCCGGTAATTGGACGCATCGTCCTCCACGCTGATCTCCAGGTCGAAGCCGTCGGCGTAGCCCGCCTCCTCAAGCAGCGCCGCCGCGGCCTGGGGATCATAGGGGATCTCGGGCAGGTCGGGGTCGAAGCCGATGAGGCCGTGGGGATAGATGCCGTTCTCGATGGTGCCGCGCCCGCCATAGGCGCTCATCAGCAGCGCGTGGCGGTCCAGGGCAAGCTGCAGCGCGCGGCGCACGCGCACGTCGTCCAGCGGGGCGATGGATTCATTGAGCGCGATGTAGGTCAGCCCCACGCGGTTGCCGTAGCGAAGCTGGTCCTGGTAGATGTCGCCGCGCATGAAGAACTCCGCGTCGGTGCCCAGGTTCTCGAGGTCCAGGATGTCCAGCTTGCCGTCCTCGAACATCAGGCGCTTGGCCTCGGAGTCCGTGACGAACCGCATGACCACGCCGTCGCAGCCGGGCGCGCCGGACCAGCAGCCCGGGTTGGCGGTGAGGACGATGTCGTTGGCGGCGTTCCATTCGCTGAACACGAAGGGGCCGGTGCCCACGGTGACGCCCGGGTCCCGGCCGAAGCGGTCGCCGGCGGCGCGGGTGGTCTCCTCGTCCAGGATGGACGCGCCGGGGATGGACAGTATGGCCAGGAACGCGGCGTAGGGCAGGGAGAGCGTGATGGTGAAGTCCAGGTCGCCCTGGGCCTCGAAGCCCTCGAGGGTCTGGGCGCTGCCGTCCCGCAGGGCGTCCGAGCCGAGGATGAACTCGCCGATGTCGCCGCTGTACGAGTCGGGATGGGTGAGCGCGCGGACGAGGGTATATTCCACGTCCGAGGCGGTCAGCGGCGCGCCGTTGGAGAAGGTCACGCCCGGGTGGAGGTGGAAGGTGTATATGAGCCCGTCGTCGGAGATCTCCCAGGACTTGGCCAGCGAGGGCACGATGCGGCTGGCGCCGTCTGGGTCCGCCTCGACCTCCACCAGGCGGTCGAACACGTTGAGGGCCACGTCGTAGAAGTCGTCGGTGCACTGGGGATCCACCGTGTTCGGCTCCTCGGCGGTGATGCGCAGGTAGCGCGCGGTGTCCGGGGCCGCGCTGGGCACGGCGGTGTTGGCGCTGCTGACGCGGTCCACGGAGGCGCAGCCCGACAGGCACAATAGCGCCGCCAGCAACAGTGCGAGCGCGGCTCTCCCTCTCATTCCTTCGTTTCGACGCATACGGGCGTTCTCTCCTTTGCGCGGCGGTCGGTCATATACGTTCACGGATACATTATACACTATCCAAATACATATGACAAGAAAAAATCACGCCCGGAGGCGTGATATATATCGATGTAGTCCTGTCAGCCCAGGTACCTGCTCAGCACGTAGCCGTGCATGCCCTGGTAGTAGCACTCGTAGAACTGGCCGTCGTACTTGTACGCCTCCACATAGGCGCCCAGGGGGATGCGGGCGACGGTCGCCGCCGAGGTGCTCGGGCTGGACCGCAGGGTCACCCAGCTCTTGCAGTTGATGATGCGAAGCTGGCCAAGGAAGTTGTCGTAATCGGTGTTCTGCTCGGTGGAGTCGCCGTACTCGTAGCGCTGGTAGTCGCGGTAGTAGCCGTCGTCCAGGTATTGCGACAGGATGTAGCCGTGCATGCCCTTGTAATAGCACTCCACGAACCGGCCATTGTAGTAGTAGGCGTCCACGCTCTCCCCCAGGGGCACGCGGGTCACCGTGGCGGCGCTGGTGCTGGGCGTCTCGCGCAGCGTGACCCAGCTCTTGCAGTTGACGACGGTCAGGGTCCCCAGCCAGGTCCCCTTGGCGAATGCGGCCCCGGTCAGCATCAGGGCGGCGATCATGACCAATGCGACGATCTTCTTCATATCCGTTACCTTCTTTCCTTTTTTGTTGCCCTGCCGGGCGCGTCTTGCCTGTTGACGGGATCAGTATACCACGCAAATGGTCACAGAACCGTCACACGGACTTGATCTCGTCTAAAAACCGATCCAGCCCGTCCATCATCCTGTACCCGGCGTAGGCCGCCACAGGAAGCGCGAGAAGCGCAAGAATCATAGGCATCGTCCTCCGTAGGTGGTGTTCATTTCCAAATCTTTGGACGGATGGGGGACTAAAAATGTTCCGAGAAGTAAGATACTCTTCCCGTTTTAACAAACCTTCTCCATAGGCGACAGGCTTTTTATTTTATTTCCTGCTCCAATTCATTGAACAGCGGGACGTTGAAGAATTCTCCAAGCGTGATGTCCAGACCGTCGCATAGCTTTTTGATCACGTTGATCGTCAATTCCTTGCGGTGTTCGTCCAGCATGCTGTAAACCGTGGATGGCGTGATGCCCGAAAGGTTTGCAAGCTCATTCGGACGAATGTTTCGCTGCCTCATCAGTTCGCGGAATCGTTCTACAACTGCTTCTTTTACACTCATTTCATTTCACCTCACGATGAAATGGTAGAATATTTTACGAAACTGCGTATACGCACTTGCGTTTTAATTGTGCGTATTGTATAATGGATATATATACGCAAGTGCGTAATATGCAGATCGCTTTAGCCATTTTTGCCGACAAGGAGGATGTGAGAATATGAAGATCAGGGACGAATCATGACACCCTCTGCATTAAAGGGTATGCTGTCGAACATGGTAGCTATGTATGAATGGAGAGAAAGGAAGGGAATGAGATGAAGGTACGTATCTGGGTCGCGATGATTTTGGTGATCGCGATGCTGGGCTCCGTAGCCGGTATTGCAGAAGGAACTGCTTTAGAACAGGTCGAACCCGTGATAGGGGAGTTGGATGGCTATGAGCTGGCAAGCGACGCGGAAGCGTGGGAAGAAGAGTTTGACATAACAGAGCCGGAGGATGTGGAAGAAGGCTCTGTGGCTGCGAACCCCTTCAAGGCCGACGATGAGTACTATGGAAGGGAAGACTACGATCGTACCTTCTATAAGAAGAGTTATAGCTTTTCGGAGACGATCTATCTCGGCGACACGATCCAACTCTGGAAGGTGGACGGCGCCGGGAACGCCATCACCGTGAAATCATATCAATCCAGCAAGACCTCCGTCGCGACCATCGCCGATGAAGGCAGCAAGCTGCGCGTCTATCCTCGCGCGGCCGGATCGGCAACCATTACGGCGAAGGCAACCAACGGCTATACGGTCAAGATCAAATTGACCGTGAAGGATCCCTATGCGCCGGAGAAGGTCAGCTTTTCGAGCAAGACCGTCACCGTCAATATGGGAAGCCAACTGACTTTGAAGCCCGTGCTTGAGCCGAGCTCCGCCCGGACGACCTATACCTGGAAGTCTTCCCGGACGAGCTATGCCACGGTCTCGTCCGCCGGTGTCGTCACGCCGCTGAAAGAGGGCTCCGCGACGATCACCGTCACCACCGCCAACAAGAAGAAGGCCACGATAACCGTCAAGATCGTCGACCCCTATAAGCCGACTTACGTCACCATTTGGGATGACGAAGAGAACGTGCTGGACAAGCGCACGATCACCATGCCCGTCGGTGGGTGGATGGGCCTTGAAGCCACATCCGTGGGCAGCAACGGTGAGATCGAAAGGGTCATCCAGACCAAGACATGGAAGAATTCCAATTCCAAGGTCGTCAGTCTGTACGGGGATGATGAGTATGCGGAGCTTGAGTGCCTGAAGGAGGGCACGGCCAAGATCACCGTCACCACCTACAACAAGAAGAGCACATACTTCACCGTGAAGGTGGTGGACCCCTATAAGCCCAATTCCGTCAGCCTGCCGTCCAGTATTACGCTGAACATCGGGGATAGTTATTCGCTCACCCCGACCCTCAGTCCTTCCACCGCAAGGACCACCTATACCTGGAGTACCTCCAGTAAGAAGATCGCGACTGTCAACGGGGGATATGTCACGGCTTTGGCTGCGGGGAAAGCAAAGATCACCGTAAAGACAGCTAATGGGAAAAAGGCTACCTGCACGGTGACGGTCAATAAGGGAAGCGGAAGTACAGTCTCGGGTAGCAAGGACTTGTCGGTTTATCTTGGGCAGAAGTTGACCTCGACAGCCAAAGCCTTGAACCTGACGGAAAATGTAGTAGATGAATACTTTATTGGTTACTATGGGAACAATTTCGGCGTTGGAAGCATGTACAGCGCTTCTTCCTCGAATCCAGTTACAGATACGATATTTATCTACGGTCCTTGCAGCTACAATTTCTTGGGCATTGGTTATGGTACTGGCTATCTGCCTGCGATTTCTATCCTCCAGAAAAATGGCTGGCAAACAGATCCGAATGATTATAGCACTGACTATCTGAGCTATCACAAGGGGAAATATGAAATCTCGATCGATTTTGAGGGGGGAGCGGCAACATATATCTATATCGATGAAGGATACTGAGAGTAGATAAATACTTTTGCGCCCAACCAGGCGCAGCATGATTGATTTGCAAGTCCTGTATGGCGGCGGGCGATGGTAACATCGCCCACCTGCCACCCGTATCTACCAGATGGAGAGAATGAAGGAGAGGAAAACCATGAAGAGATCGCTTTATAGGTTGTTGTCCATATTGTTGGCTTTGTGCATGCTTTTGCCTGGCATGCTGATGGTGATCGCGGAGGAAGAAGGTTCGGTCGAGGAAGCGCATGAGCAGGTGTATATCCAGCCGGTGGAGATTTCGGCGTCTGATACGCAGAGCCTTTCCCAAGAAGAAACCAATTATTACGCGGAAGTATCCAACGAGCTGTCAAAGGACGACTCCAAGGATACCGTGACCGTTGAAAACGATGAATCTGTGGTCGTGTACAGCATCAAGGAGGACGATGAATCGGTTCTTCAAGAGTTTACCTATACCACGGACGAAAGCTCAGCCATGTCGCTCACATCTTATGCAGAGATCACACTCGTTGAAGATGGCGATACAGCGGATGGATCGACGAATACTTATGAAAAAGACGTCGTCGAAAGCGATGAAGAAGAAGGCACAGATGAGCCCATTGATTCCGGTACAGATGAAGAACAGGTATTTGAAGGCCAGCCTGTCGCAGTCGATGTGCTTCTTTCGGACGCTGTTGATAGCGAAGCGGGTACAGTAAATGATACTGAAAATGCTCCGGCGGAGAATATCTTCTTCTCGGCTGCTGAGGATGCTTCCCTGAATGCTGCCGCTTCGAATGAAGAATACGACGATGAATACAAGAACACCAACCAGACGATAATTACAGCCGAACGCTTGCTTGAGATGATCGAGTCAGGCGATGAATTTGCGATCACATTTGCGAATAAGCTTGGATTTGGAAGGACTTCCAGTGAGATCGCGGGTAACCTGCGCACGATGGTCACTGAATACCACGACCAGGTGAATAGTGGTAACACATCCTTCCAGGAGCCGAAATTCATCATCAATGGCATTGATATTGTCCTGAATCGGACGATCGAAGAGGTATCGCTGACCAAGAATGATGATGGCACATATAGCGCGGTGCTGAATGGCAACGGCGACCAGACTGGCTATCGTACCAGCGTGATGGTGGACGCCGATGCTTCCGTTACCATTGTTTACGACCAGCATGGAGAGGCAAAGATAGAGCGCCGTGTTTCCAGCGGCAAGCCCACTGATTTTGTGATCACTCTGGATGTGTCGGGAAGTATGTCCGGAGACCGCAGTAATGCGATGAAATCGGCGTTAAAGGTCGTTTTGGATGAAATACTCCAGGTCAAAGAAAACACGGTCAGCATCGTCTTCTGGGCAAACAGAGGAGAAGCGATGCAGATACGTGTGGATGAATCTGGGATCACGCAGGTATTTAGCGGTGCCGATGGCATGACTGCTAACAAATTGATGGACGCTGCGTTGATTGATCGATATGGAAATGAAACAGGGTATTCATTGAGTGACGCCACGATTTATCAGTTAGAGTCATTATATGGTGTTGGCGGAGGCACTGAACCAGATAAGGGGCTTGCACAAGCCATTGATCTATTGAAAAATGTTGAATTAGATGATGGTCGCAACGTCGGCGTTATGCTGTTCACCGATGGTGAAGCAAATTGGTATGACAATGAACATAAAACGGTAGAATATGAAAAGCAGATCGTTGAGGACTATGGTGCGACGATCGTTAATGTTTCGATCGGCGATGAATATGACGTCAAAAACTATGAAAGGTATCTTGATCCCAGTAGTGATAATTATTACGACAAGGACGACAAAGTGCTAAAGGACCATGTCCTCTATTATAATATCCCCAAATTGACGGATCAGCAACTGGCGGATAAGGTATCTGAGATGTTCGAGATCGCGTTTGAGGATATCACGACGGAGACTACCGAGCTCAAGACTGAAACGATCACAGACGGCATACTGGCTGCTTATGCTTCCCAGTTGATCCAAACGATCCCGGATGGATTTGAGTTTGTGGAGATCAAAGGCTCTGATAATACTGTAAGCTATCAGGTTGTCGGTACCGATTCCAATGGCAATACCATGATCAGCTATAACCTGGATGATATCATCTCCGGCAAGGATCAGGTCATCTCCTATTGTGTCATTCCCACCAAGGCCGAAAACGACATTGGTGTGACTGCCTATGCCGACAAGGCCGAGACTGTGCTGCATGCCCAGCCCGTGGATAGGATTGATGTGCCGGAGGAGGATAAAACTGTGCTAATTCGATCTACCAAGAATGGCAAGGGACAGGATAAACCCCAAAGGGCGAATATTAATGATGATGCAACTATACAAGTTGTTCGTACTGCTTATGGCGCAGAAACGAATACTGACGAAAAGTCTCAAATAATTAAAATAGAAGCTGTTTCTGCTGATAGATGGAATGGGAGAGATGAAGTGTTTGTAAAAGTTGATTTATCTTCTGTATCTGAAAATGATTATTATGATATTTCGACTTACGATAATAGTGAATTATATAATATTGCAATACACAACACAAGAGTTCTTCAAAATAAAATTGATGAAGCTTCAGAAATAGGAAATGGCTGTAAAGTCGAAATGCCTAAAGGAGAATTTTATTTTGCCCCTGATGGTACATATAATGTCGAAGCGAGGGATTATAGGACAAGTTATGCTATTCTACTTAAAAACAATGTTGAAATAATAGGACAAGGTCAGGGAGATACCATCTTAAAGCCATTGGCCAATTATAATAAATACAAAGAAGCAACAGCCGGAATTTACGATGCCGAAAAGGCATTTGATGCAGGAATGTACCAGGCTAATCCTCGAGGCATGGATATGTTCTATTTTAATGAATATGCTGATAATGGAGTTGCAAAATGGCTTGAGAATGTTTCATTTAAGAATTTCACTATTGATGGGGTGGAAGCGTGTCAAGATACATCTATCCATGAATCAACCGGGAAAGGATTTATGATTAATCTGATGAAGAATTGTAAGTGGGATAGCGTGACAGTTCGAAATACAGACGGAAGTGGCTTTGGTGTCGATTGCCCAATTAATTGTCACATTAATAATTGTGAGGCAATAAACTGTGGGAAAAACTCAGGCAATTATGGCCCGGGAGGTTCTGGTTTCGGTATAGGTATCGGTTATGATAATGCAGAAAGCATGATAATTTCAAATTGTTATGCTGAAGGAAATGGAAAGTTTGGTTTCTTTTTTGAACATCAGAACCGTTTTGACGATAAGAAGTATACAGCAGATTATCCGAATGATAATTATAACTATCAGGTCGTGAACTGTGTTGCCCAAGATAATCTATATAACTTTGGCGGATTGAAAGCCTATAATGTTGAGTATGATCAACATTGCTTGTCTAAATACACTCAAGCTGGGAGTAAAATCAAAGCCCTGACAACTGGGGGAACAAAAAGCAGAAAAGATATTCTTAATGAGTTACGTATCAAATATAGTGATAAATTAACAGAAATACAAGACGGAAAAGATGAGGATACTGGTATCTTCTTTGGAAACGGAAAAGATAGGAGTCAAAATTGTGTATATAAAGGTTCGGAAATAGTTGTTGATCGTGATTGGGTTTTGTTAAGTGAACATGCAGTTTCGAATTGGAGTGCACACAATAAGAGTCTTTATGCAGATTTCATGGTAGATAGGATTAACAGTATTTTGAACTCGGATAGAAAGGATGGGGTTGATTGGCCAAAATATGATGACGTTTATGGTTTCAGTTTCTCTACTCCGATAAATACACAACGATACTGGAAGAATTAGAATGGAATAATCAAGAGATGGGGTGACAAGAGTACCTCATCCCCTGCCAACTTTGGTACATTACCACTGCGGCAGGGAAGCCTCTGTATTGACGCCGCGCCCCGGATGTGGTATATTCATTCCAAGAGGAAGACATGCCGGGAGCAAGCTGGAAGGCTTGTCAAGGCGGGATATGCCACATCGCGCACGGGGCGTGGGTCGTTGGCGCATATGGACACAGAGGATCGGCTCCATGTGTTTTGAAAGGAGACTTTGGCATGAAGAGACTATCTATCCTTCTGGCGTTGCTTATGCTGTTGTGCTCTGCAGCGCCTGCCTTGGCGGGGAGCGATGTCAAGGGCGTCAGGTACCGGGTCAACATCACCATGCCGGCGGGGCATGACCATATCTATCTCTACGACCAGCCTTCCAGCTCCAACGGAAAGAATCTCGGAAGGATAGACAACGGAGATTATGTAACGGGCATTTCGAGCATAGAGCGCGGGGGTTATACCTGGATCTTTTGTAATTACGACGGCATCAAAGGTTACATCCGCAAGAACAATCTCGTGAAGGTCAGCGGCGGTTCCTCTTCCAGCGGTACTTCCTCCTCCGGCAGCTCGTCCTCCAGCGCGTCGAGCGGCATGAGCAGCAGCGCTAAAAATCTCTCAAACTTTGAATATCGTAGGGTGGCTTCCAATGGCCGCGGCTCCCTGGTCTTCCAGAAGGCGCCGCGGGGCAAATCCATGTCCGGCCACAAGTTCTATGACGGCGATTGGATCTATGTGAACGTCAACTATCGCAAGGACGGCTATTCCATCGCCTACGAGAATGGAGAGTACGGCTATGTGGACGCCAGCTATATCGACTGGGGAAGTAGCTCTTCATACTCAGGTTATTCCTCGTCCGGCAGGAACGTGTATGCGCGATATGGTGATACGAATGTTCGCACCGGCCCGGGACTTGGATACGCCTCCCTCGGGACGCTGTTCAAGGGCGAAGGCGCGGTATACCAGAATGAGATGCGTTACGACGATCGGGGCGTCGCGTGGTACAGGGTCCGCTGGGCGGGTCAATATGGCTGGGTATCCTCGCGCTATACGGAGATCGGATGATCTAAACAAGGCATTAAAACAAATGGGGGACGGTATGTGCGCAGTGTTTTGCGCATATACCGTCCCTTTTTTTCCGTCACCCCTGCGGCGCGTCCTGCTCCGCCTCGAGGCGCTTGACGAGCTGGCGGATGCGCTCGCGGGCCTCGGTCTGCTGCATGAAGCGGTCCTCCTGGGACTGGGGGGTATCGCCCATGATGGCGACGAACTGGCTGACCTTGAGGCCCAGGGCGTCCTGCATGTCGCGGTCGGAGCCGTTGGGGGAGACGAGGTAGTAGCACAGCAGCGAATCCTGCTGGCCGATGCGGTGGGCGCGGTCCTCGGCCTGGGAGTGGACGGCTGGGGACCAGTCCAGCTCGCCGAACACCACGCAGGTGGCCCGCTGGAGGTTGAGGCCGCTGGCCGAGCGCAGGGAGATGCACAGGAGGTCGGTCTTGCCCGCCATGAACGCGGCGGCGGCCTCGTCCTTCTGCCTATCGGTCTCCCGGCCGGTGATGAACTTGGGGTGGCAGGACTTGAGCTCCTTTTTATAGATGTCCATCACCGCGTGGTGGTGGGCCATCAGCAGCACCTTCTCGCCGTTCTCCACCAGCGCCTTGACGAACGCGCACACGAAGGGGGCCTTGGCGATGCCGGTGGCCTGCCGCTGCTGCTGGGAGATGGCGTCCTCGATGATGGCGCGCCGGGAGGGGTCGTCGGTGGCGCGGAGCAGCTGCAGGTTCGCCGCCACGGGCTTCATCAGCTCCCGGTAGACCGTATCGTCCCAGTCGATCTCCTGCACCAGCCGCCGCTTGGCGGGCAGCTCCTTCAATACGTCGGACTTGAGGCGGCGCAGCATCAGCCCCTCGCGCCGCAGGTGCTCGCCCAGCAGCTCGGGCTTGGCCACCACGGCGGTGTTGTAGCCGTAGCACCACTCCCGGGAGAAGCTCTCCCAGTCGCCCAGGAAGTGGAAGTCGATGATGTTCACCACGTTCCAGATCTCGCCGCCCTGGTTGTAGATGGGCGTGCCAGACAGGCCCAGGCAGTTCTCGCAGGCCTCGCTAAGCAGCGACGCGGCGGAATACTTGCCCGTGCCGTTGTGGCGAAGCTCCTGCATCTCGTCGAAGATGACCGTCTTGAAGCCCAGCTCCGGCAGGACCTCCTTCCACCCGCGCAGGAGCAGGTAGTGGATGATGTACACGTCCGCCTCCGGCAGGGCGTAGGGCTTTAAGCCCTTGATGACGTGGACCCGCAGCCGCCCGTCCGGGGACAGGAAGCGCTCCACCTCCCGCTGCCAGTTGCGGATCAGGTGCGGCGGCACCACCAGTATGGCCGGGTAGGCCGCGGTGGTGGCCAAAAACGCCAGCGCCTGCACCGTCTTGCCAAGGCCCATCTCGTCCGCCAGCAGGCAGCGCCGGGTGGACAGCATGAAGCCCAGGCCCTGCTTTTGAAACGGCAATAGCTCGCCCGAGAAGGTCTCCTTCGGCGGCGTGGCGGTCTCCGGCATTTGAAGCGCCTGCTCCCGGCGCACGGCGTACTCCCGGGCCTCCTCCAGCGCGTTCAGCCAGCGGCCCCGGTCGGATTCCTTGATGTCCAGCGGGTAGCGCAGCATCAGCCAGTTCAGCTCGCCGATGATGCGCCGGTGGGCCGTGAACCGCGCCACGCCCCGGCCCCGGCCGTCGCAGCCGGGGAAAAGCCGCTTCGCCAGCTCCGTCACGCAGGGGTCGCCCTTGATGGTCCAGCACTTCGACTTGCGGTTGTAGCTGAGGGTGCCGTAGGTGCGCTGGCCCGCGGGCACGTCCCGCAGGTAGGCCGGGAAGTCCGGCTCCGGGGCATAGTCGCCATAATCGTCCATGACGATGGCGCCCGAGCCGGTGTATTCATCCATGTAGTCCATTTATTCCTCCAGAGAGTAGGGGCGCTGCCCCCAGCGCCCGCCGGGGACCTCATACTGTTTGTGAATGGGGAATGGGAAATGGGGAATGGGAAATTGAATTAGCTACCTCATCCGTCAGCACCTTTGGTGCTGACACCTTCCCCTAAAGGGGAAGGCATGCTGCCGCGCTTTCTATTGAAAAAACAAATCCGCAGGATTTGAACCGCCATTTCCCATTTGGCATTTGACATTTCCCATTAACGTACCAGCGACACAAACTTCCCCCATTGGCATCGGTTCAAGGGAGCGCCACCCCCCACAGCCGGTCCAGGGAAACGAGGTGCACGGGCTTGCCCGCGATGGTCGCCGGCAGGCGCATGGCCCGCTGGGCCACCACGATGACGGCGTCCAGTTCGTCGGAGGCCAGGTAGCGCCGAAGCTGCCTTTGCAGCTCTGCGGACGCGGGCCGCCCCTTCTTGACCTCGATGCCCACGCGCCCGACCAGGAAGTCGATGCGGCAGCGGGGCGCGAGGCGGTATTCGTGGATGAAGGGGATGCCCGCCGCGCCCAGGGCCGCGGCGACCTGGGCGTGGATGTCGTATTCCTCGGGCTGGGCGGGCGTGCGCACCGCGCTCAGCGCCTCGATGATGGGGGCGACGTTCGGTCCGTTCATGGCAGCTCCATCTCGTGTTCCAAGGGTATGAACCCGTATTTCTCGTAGAGGGGACGCCCCGCGGCGGTGGCCTCGAGGGCGATGCTCCCCACGCCCTTGGCCCGGGCGTCCGCCACCAGCAGGTCGAGCATGTGGGTGGCGATGCCCCGGCGGCGGTAGGCCGGGCGCACGTACATGTTCATGATGTACGCCTTGCGGCCCGTGGGGTCGTGGTAGGTGGGCATGACCCGGTAGTAGCTCACGCCGCCCGCGCCGACGAACTCGTCTCCGTCGAAGGCGAGGCAGGCAGTGTGGGTGCCGTCCGCGAGGGCTTCCGCATAGTAGCGGCGGGACTCGGCCTCGACCCGGGACATGTCGGTGTCCGCGCCCAGCAGGTTCGCGGCGCGAAGCACCTCCACGCGGGTGGCGACCAGCAGGTCCAGGCTCTCGAGGCCCATCTTGCGATAGGTGATGCTCATGTTTCCAGCAGCGCCGCCAGCGCGTCCGGCAGCGGCGAGTTCCTTTCGATGATCTCTCCCGTGACGGGATGGGTCAGGCGGATATAGGTCGAATGCAGGGCGAAGCGCCGGGACAGGCGGTCGTCCTCGCGGCCGTACAGGAAGTCCCCGACGATGGGGTGGCCCAGGTGGGCGAGGTGGACGCGGATCTGGTGGGTGCGGCCCGTCTCCAGCCGCAGGCGCACCAGCGAACGGTCCCGGCCCGCCTCGACGACCCGGTAATGGGTGACGGCGGGCTTGCCGTGGACGGGATCGACCACCCGCCGCACAGTGGCGGCGTCCGCCTTGGCGATGGGCGCGTCGACGACGCCCCCGCCGGTCATAGGACCCTCGACGACCGCAAGATATTCCCGCACAAAATCGTCGGTGTGCAGGAGCCGCTGTAAGCGCTGGGCGGCGTGGGCGTGCTTCGCCGCGGCCATCAGACCGCTGGTGCCCCGGTCCAGCCGGTTCAGCGGGCGGAACACGAAGCCCGGGTCGTCCCGGTAGCGCCATGCCAGCCGGTTCTCGAGGGTCATGCCGTCCTGCTTCGGCGAGCACTGGCAGGCCAGCGGGGCGGGCTTGTCGAGGATGATGAGGTCGTCGTCCTCGTAGGCGATGGCCACCGGCGTCGGGTCCGGGGCGACGGCGGCGCGGGGCGGGTCGTCCAGTATGACCTCGATCACGTCGCCCGCGCCGACGACGTGGTTCGCGTGGACCGGCGCGCCGTTGACGCGCAGGCCCTCCCGCATCTTCAGCGACGCGAATTGGTGGTACGACACGCCCATGCCGCCCCGGACCACGTACTTCACCTGCCGCCCGGCGTCCGCCTCCGTCGCGACGCGCGTCAATATCCGCATGATCTCACCCCAAACCATTATATCATGTCCGCGAGAATATGCAAGACGTATAAAACGTCTGCGGGCGTGCCATACTTCCCACAGGAGGTGATCAAAATGAGTCCCAAGGAGTTGCAGTACATCGAGGACGCGCTGGGTCACGAGCAGTTCATGACCACCCAGTGCCAGGACGCCGCCCGGCAGCTGACCGACCCGGAGCTCAAGAACTGCGTGAACCAGCTCTTGACCAAGCACCGCGAGCTGTTCAGCCGGTTCTTCCAGTTGGTATGACGATGGATATGACAGAGGGGAGTGAACGACATGGATGATCGGATGATCATGGAGAACATCCTGCTGACCACCAAGGGCGTGTGCGACCTGTACATGCACGGCGCGATCGAGTCCGCCACCGAGAACGTGCAGCAGACCTTCGACCAGGCGCTGTCCGACAGCCTGTGCATGCAGGGCGACATCTACCAGAAGATGTCCGCCAAGGGCTGGTATCCCGCCCAGCAGGCCCAGCAGCAGCAGATCGACCAGGTCCGCCAGAAGTACGCGGGCATGTGACGACCTCGGCCTCCCCGCCGCGCGGGGAGGCCGTCTTTGCGTCAAAAAACCAGTTGGATCAGCAGCATGTAGCACACCGTGCCCCCGGCGATGGACAGCAGCATCTGCCGCCGCCACAGGTGCAGCCCCACGGTCACGGCGATGGCGATCAGCTCGGGGAGGCCGTGGCTGCCACCTAAGACGTTCACGTCCTTCAGGCAGTAGATGACCAGCATGCCGAAGATGGCGCTGGGCAGGGCGCGGCCCAGGTAGTGGATGAAGTCCGGCGTGGGCTTCTTGGAGGAAAAGACCATGAAGGGCAGAAAGCGCGTCAGCATGGTGGCCACGCTGCACAGGGCGATGGTGACGATCTGCTGCATCAGCGTCATGCCAGACCACCCGCCTTCTCGATGGGCTTGCGCCCCGCGGTCAGCATCGCCAGGATGCACAGCATGGTGGGCAGCATGAAGCCCGACGACCCGAAGCACACCCGGCACATGAGCGCGCTGCCCAGGCCGATCAGGGCCGTGTAGTGCTTTTGCTCCTTGAGCCACTGGTCCAGGAAGATCACCACGAACATGGCCGTCATCACGAAGTCGAGGCCCGTGGTGTCGAACCGGATCAGCGAGCCCAGCAGCCCGCCCAGCGTGGCCCCCGTGAACCAGTACAGCTGGTCGAGCAGCGTCACGAACAGCATGAACCAGCCCCGGTCCACGTCGTAGGGCGGCTCGGCGGTGTAGTTGATGGAGAAGGACTCGTCGCACATGCCGTAGATGAGGTAGAACTTCTTCCACCCCATGCCCTTGTAGCGGTCCAGCATGGCGATACCGTAGAACAGGTGCCGCGCCTGGATCATCAGCGCCATCAGGAAGGTCTGCACCGGCGCGAAGGGGGACAGCAGCATCGACACCGCCACGAACTCCAGCGAGCCGCCGAAGATCACCAGGCTCATCACCATCGGGTAGACGAAGCTGAACCCCGATACGTTCATGTACACGCCGTAGGCGAAGCCCAGGAACAAAAACCCCGCCATGATCGGCAGCGTGTGGGGAAACGCCGCCCTCAATGCCCTCTTCCGCATGGCGCACCGCCTTTTTTATAGTATCATGGGGAAGTATACCGCGGCGGTGTTAAGTTGTCAACGGCGGGGGAGATCCCAAAACAAGGCCCCGGCCCGCCGAACGGCGGGCCGGGGCGATCACAGTCGCGCTTACTTCTTGTCGTTGATCGCGGCCTGCGCGGCGGCGAGGCGGGCGATCGGCACGCGGAAGGGAGAGCAGGAGACGTAATCGAGGCCGATCTTGTGGCAGAACTCGATGGACGACGGGTCGCCGCCGTGCTCGCCGCAGATGCCCAGGTGGATGTCGGGGCGGGTGGCGCGTCCGGCCTCGGCGGCCATCTTCACCAGCGCGCCGACGCCGGTCTGGTCCAGCTTGGCGAAGGGATCGAACTCGTAGATCTTCTGCTCGTAGTAGGCGCCCAGGAACTTCGCCGCGTCGTCGCGGGAGAAGCCGAAGGTCATCTGGGTCAGGTCGTTGGTGCCGAAGGAGAAGAACTCGGCCTCCTTGGCGATGTCGCCGGCGGTGACGGCGGCGCGGGGGATCTCGATCATGGTGCCCACATGGTACTTCATGTTGACGCCGGCCTCCTTGATGAGCCGGTCGGCGGTGGCGACCACGACGTCCTTGACGAACTTGAGCTCCTTGACCTCGCCCACCAGCGGGATCATGATCTCGGGCACGATGTTGTACTCGGGATGCTTGCGGTTCACGTTGATGGCGGCGGAGATGACGGCCTCGGTCTGCATCTCGGCGATCTCGGGATAGGTGACGGCCAGGCGGCAGCCGCGGTGGCCCATCATCGGGTTGAACTCATGCAGCCCCTCGATGGTCTGCTTGAGGTGCTCGACCTCGATGCCCATCTCGTTGGCCAGCTCGACGATGTCCTCCTCCTTGGTGGGGACGAACTCGTGCAGCGGCGGGTCGAGGTAGCGGACGGTCATGGGACGGCCCTGCAGGACCTCGTACATGGCCTCGAAGTCGCCCTGCTGATAGGGCTTGACCTTCGCCAGCGCCTTCTTGCGGCTCTCCACGTCCTCGGCCACGATCATCTCGCGCATGGCCTTGATGCGGTCGCCCTCGAAGAACATGTGCTCGGTGCGGCACAGGCCGATGCCCTCGGCGCCGAACTTGACGGCCTGCATGGCGTCGCGGGGATTGTCGGCGTTGGTGCGCACGCGCAGCCTGCGGACGGCGTCGGCCCAGGCCATGAAGCGGCCGAAGTCGCCGGAGATGGTGGCCTCGGCGGTGGGGATGGCCTCGCCGTAGATCTTGCCGGTGGAGCCGTCCACGGAGATCCAGTCGCCCTCCTTGAAGGTGCGGCCGCCCAGCTCGAAGCTCTTGTCGTGCATCTTGATCTCGGAGCAGCCGGACACGCAGCAGGTACCCATGCCGCGGGCCACGACGGCCGCGTGGGACGTCATGCCGCCGCGCACGGTCAGGATGCCCTGGGAGGCCACCATGCCCTCGA
>JAFUWR010000052.1 GCA_017471125.1 Clostridia bacterium
ACGACCTCTCAGGCGCTACGCGCCAGCTCCCCTGGAAGGGGAGCCAAGGCTGCCGCGCATAGTCGTGACCCCCTTGCCTCCCCTTCCAGGGGAGGTGGCATTTGCACAGCAAATGACGGAGAGGTCGTTCTCAAGGTAACTCAATTCCCCATTTCCCATTCCCCATTCCCCATTATTAAGTAGCCAGATCCATATACCTCGCCACCAGCTTCGGGTAGTACTGCGACTTATACATGTGCTGGCCGTCCACGTCGGCGTAGGCGGTGTAGCGCCTGCCGAGGGCGGGGCTGGTGAGGGTGGAGCGATTCTCGAGGATGATGAGCTGCTGCTCGTCGCCGCCCACGTCCATGACCACGTAGGTCTTGTCGCCGTCCTGGAAGGTGTCCACCAGCTCGCCCTTGCACTGGAACACCCTGCCGTTCCACTGCTCGAACATCAGGCGCAGGCGCTCGTAGTCCATGGCCCAGGCCTTGGAGGAGTACTCGGCCAGCGAGGGCAGGTAGTTGACGGTGAAGCTGATGACGGCGTCCTCCTTGCCGGGCATGGAGGCGCGGAAGCGGACCACGTTCTCGCCCACGGTGGAGAACCGGGCGATGAAGGAGAAGCGGCCGGTTTCCAGGTCCATGGCGAGGCTCTCCTCCATGTAGTCGGTGTCCACGGAGATGACGGCCCCCGGCTCGGTCTTGCCGGTGACGGCCATGGTGCGGGACGGGCTGCGGTCGCTGACGGTGGTGTCCAGCTCCAGCTCGATGTCGTACTTCTGGCGGAAGAGGTCGATCTCCTTGCGGGTCTCCCGGTGCTTGGGCGTGCGCACGATCAGCGTCACGATGTTGTCGCCGATGGGCTGCACGGTCACGTTGGTGGACAGGTAGCCGCTTCGGTCGATGGAGCGCGTCACGTCCTCGCCGTTGACGAACACCGTGCTGCCGGGCACCACGTTCAGGGTCAGCGGGTAGACCGACGTGACCACCGGGGTGTAGTCCGCGGCGGGGCTGGTGATCGCAAGCGGCGACTGGGGCACCTCGATCTGGAAGTTCACCTTGGGCAGTATGGTCTTTGAGCCCTTCTCGGAGATGAGCATCGGCGACAGGGTCACGTCGGCGTAGTCCACGTCGTCCACCGTCGGGCCGAACCAGTCGGAGTCCGCGATCTCCATGCGGGCCACACCGCCCGAGATGCTCAGGGACTGGTTCATCTCCGGCAGGAAGATCTGGTCGCCGTCCCTGCCGTAAAAGGCGATGGAGTGGCCGCTCCTGAGGTCGGACATGGTGACCTCCGAGATGGTGGGCTTGTACGCGCCGCGGGTGTAGAGCCGGTTCAGGTTGTAGCTGTACACCCACGTCCACAGCTTGTAGCCGCCGATGGCCAGGGCACACAGCGACAACACCGCCACCAGCGCGGTCAGCACCCGCTGCAGCGGCGTGCGGCGCTCCTTCGGCGCGGCGGGCTTTTCCTTTTGCTTTTCGGCATCCTCGCCCGTGGGCAGGGGCTGCTTGCAGTTGGGACAGTACAGCGTGTTATCCGCGCAGTAGCTGCCGCAGTACGGACACTTCAATGGTTCCTCCTTGGGACGCGGGGCGTCCTATCGTCGGTCAAATTTCTCTATTTTACTATTATACCACCTGATCTTGACGCAAAGCATAAATCTTTTGTATAGTTTTCATGTCGGACTATCGACAACGGACAAAAATGTGGTATAATGGGAGGGTCAATGAATCAAGATGGGATATAAGCGAGAAACGGAGGCGCTTGCGATATGGATGATTTTCTGGAGCAAACGGCGGTCCGACAGAAGCGGGGCGCGTTCACGGCGCTGTACTACCTGGCGTGGGTGTTCATGGTCATCTTCGGCATGATGGCGGTGTTCTCGCTGACCAGCGTCGTGGGCACCAACTACGAGACCGGCGGCATGGTGTTCCGTCCCCAGTTCCTGATCGGGCTGGTGGTGTTCGGCGGGCTGGCTTTCCTGCTCTACCGGGCCAAGGACGAGTGCCGGGTGGAGTACGATTACAGCTTCACCAACGGCTCGCTGGACATCTCCAAGGTGATGAACGAGCGCCGGCGGCGCTACCTGTGCGCGCTGGAGACCAACGAGGTCATCTCCTGCGGCCCCGCCAAGGGCCCGGCGTTTGAGAAGGCGCTGAAGGAGCCGGGCGTCAAGGTCCACAACTGGTTCGTGAACCGGGAGGCCAAGCTGTACTATTTCTATTTCCAGAAGAAGGGCGTCAAGCATGTCATCGTGCTGGAGCTGAACGACGCGATGATCGCCGTCATCCGCTCCAAGAAGTACCTGCAAACGGGCGTATGGCACGACGAGGACGGTAAAGCTGACTATGCAAGCATATCTCGATAACTCCGCCACCACCCGCCCCTGCGACGCGGCCATCGAGGCGATGGCACGGTGCATGCGGGAGGGGTTCTACAACCCGTCGTCCGTGTACCGGCCCGCCGTGGAGGCGTTCCGCCGGGTGCGCGAGGCGCGGGAAAACCTATTGAAACCCATCCACGGCAACAACTGCGACCTGATCTTCACCTCCGGCGGCACCGAGGGCAACAACCTGGCGATCCTGGGGACCGTTGCGCGGATGCGCGGCAGGCAGGTCGTGGCCGTCAGCGCGGTGGAGCACCCGTCGGTGGCCGCGGCGTTCGACCAGCTTCGCGACATGGGTCACGACGTGCGCGTCATCGGCGTGGGGCTGGACGGCCAGCCCGACTGGGCCGCGCTGGAGCGGGCATTGGATGACGGCGCGTCCCTCGTCAGCATGATGCAGGTCAACAACGAGACCGGCGCGCTGCTGGACGCGGCGCGGCTGCATCGGACCGTCGGCGGGCGGGCGCTCATCCATGTGGACGGCGTGCAGGGCTATCTGCGGGTACCCTTCGACATGAAATATGCCGACCTGTACACGCTGTCCGGCCACAAGCTCCACGGGCCGAAGGGCATCGGCGGGCTGGTGGTCAAAAAGGGCGTGAAGCTCGCGCCCCGGCAGGTGGGCGGCGGCCAGGAGGGCGGCCTGCGCTCCGGCACGGAGAACACGCCCGGCATCGCGGGACTGAACGCGGCGGCGCTGGAGCTGACGCGATCGAACGTCGATGTGATGATGAAGAAGCTCAAGCTGATCGAGGGCATCCGCAAGGCCGTGCCCAACGTCATCGTCCACGGGCCCGCGCCCGAGGACGCCGCGCCGCACATCGTCAACCTTGGGTTCCCCAACGTGCGCGGCGAGGTGATGCTCCACGCGCTGGAGGCCGAGGGCATCTACGTGTCCACCGGCTCGGCCTGCTCGTCCAAGAAGCTCAAGGTGTCCTCGGTGCTGACCGCGATGGGCATCCCGCCCCAGCAGGCGGAGTGGGCCGTGCGGTTCAGCCTGAGCCCGCGTACCACCGACGAAGAGATCGAATACGCCGCGGACAAGATCGGGTCCGTCTACGACCTGCTCGTCCGCTTCCAAAGGAGATAAATGCAACTATGCGGCATGTACTGCTCGTCCGCTACGGCGAGGTGTTCCTGAAGGGCGCGAACCGCCCGCACTTTCTCAAGGTATTGACCGACAACGTGAAGAAGGCCGTGAAGCCCATCGGCGGCCACGTCTGGATCTCCGATTCCCGCATCTACGTCAGCGACTTCAACGACCTGGACGCCTGCGTGGACCGGGTGTCCAAGGTGTTCGGCGTGTACTCCGTCAGCCCCGCGGTGGAGCTGAACAAGGACTTCGAGGAGATCGCCGCCGCCTGCGTGGAGATGATGAAGCCCTATTCCGGCACCTTCAAGGTGCAGGGCAAGCGCTCCGACAAGAAATTCCCGATGAACTCGATGGAGATCGCCATGGAGATCGGCGGGCGGGTGCTGGAGGCCAACCCGAATTTGAAGGTCGACGTCCACACGCCCCAGCACCGGCTGATGGTGGAGATCCGGGACATGGCCTACATCTGCGTGGAGGAGATCAAGGCCGTGGGCGGCATGCCGATGGGCACCGGCGGCAAGGCGGCGCTGCTGCTATCCGGCGGCATCGACTCCCCGGTGGCCGGGTACCAGTTGATGAAGCGCGGCGTGAAGCTGTGCGCCATCCACTTCCAGAGCCCGCCCTACACCGGCGAGCTGGCGAAGGACAAGGTGTTGCAGCTCGCAAAGAAGCTGGCCTACTACTCCGGCGGCATGCGGGTGTACATGGTGCCCTTCACCAAGTGCCAGCTCGAGATCCACGAGAAGTGCCCCGAGGAGCTGGGCACGCTGATCACCCGCCGGTTCATGATGCGCATCGCGGAACGGCTGGCGAAGGACTTCGGCGCGCTGGCGCTCATCACCGGCGAGAGCCTGGGCCAGGTGGCCTCCCAGACCATGGAGGCGCTGACCTGCACCGACGCCGTGGTGGACATGCCCGTGTTCCGGCCCCTGATCGGCCTGGACAAGACCGAGATCATGGACATCGCCGTCAGGATCGACACCTACGACACCTCCATCCTCCCCTATGAGGACTGCTGCACCGTGTTCACCCCCCGCCATCCCGTCACCAAGCCCAAGGTCGAGACCATGCCCAAGGTCGAGGAAAAGCTGGACGTGGAGGCGCTGGTCAGCGAGGCGGTGGAGCGCACCGAGGTCGTCATCGTGGACGCGGAATGACCCCATATGACTATTTCTGAATACATCTCCAAGCTCCGCAACGACCCGCTGTTCATGGACAACGTGACCAGCTGGCAGGTGGTGCCCGCGCGGCCGGCGCGATACGGCGACTTTCCCCCGGGACTGGACCCGAGGGTTATTGACGCGCTCAAAGCGCGGGGCATCGAGCGCCCGTACATCCACCAGAGCCGCGCCATGCAGGCGGCGCTGGAGGGCCGGGACTTCGTGGTGGTGACGCCCACGGCCTCGGGCAAGACGCTGTGCTACAACGTTCCGGTGCTGGACGCCATATTGAAGGACGAGGCCAGCCGCGCGCTGTACCTGTTCCCCACCAAGGCGCTGTCCAGCGACCAGGCGGCGGAGCTTTACCGCATGATCCAGGACATCGGTGCGGACATCAAGGCCTACACCTACGACGGCGACACCCCGGCCTCGGCCCGGTCGGCCATCCGACAGGCGGGGCATGTGGTGGTGACCAACCCGGACATGCTGCACCAGGGCATACTGCCCAACCACACCAAATGGGTGAAGCTGTTTGAAAACCTCAAATACGTGGTCATCGACGAGATCCACGCCTACCGGGGCGTGTTCGGCTCGAACCTGGCCAACGTCATACGGCGCTTGAAGCGCATCTGTGAGTTCTACGGGGCGCATCCCGTGTTCATCTGCTGCTCGGCCACCATCCGCAATCCGCAGGAGCTGGCGCGGGAGATGACGGGCCGGGACATGCTGCTGATCGACGAGAACGGCGCGCCCGCCGGGGAGCGTCACGTGATATTCTACAATCCCCCGGTGGTGAACCAGCAGTTGGGCATCCGGGCGGGGTCCATCCCCCAGACCCGGAACATCGCCGCCGACCTGCTCAGGGCGGGCATCCAGAACATCGTGTTCGGCCGGTCCCGGCTGACGGTGGAGGTGCTGGTGCGGTACCTCAAGGACATGGTGCGCGACCCCCTGGGCAACGCGGGCAAGGTGCGCGGCTATCGCGGCGGCTACCTGCCCACCCAGCGGCGGGAGATCGAGCGGGAGCTGCGGGCCGGGCGCATCACCACCGTGGTGAGCACCAACGCGCTGGAGCTGGGCATCGACATCGGCCAACTGGACGCCTGCGTGCTCTGCGGCTATCCGGGCACCATCGCCTCCACCTGGCAGCAGGCGGGCCGCGCCGGTCGGCGCGGCAGCGTGTCGCTGCTGATCGTGGTGGCGTCCTCCGGGCCGCTGGACCAGTACATCATCACCCACCCCGAGTACTTCTTCCAGCAGTCGCCGGAGCAGGCGCTCATCAACCCGAACAACCTCTACATCCTGTTGAACCACGTCAAGTGCGCCGCCTACGAGCTGCCCTTCGAGGACGGCGAGCTGTTCGAGGGGCTGGAGGAGACGCCGGAGCTGCTGGGCTACCTGACCGACGAGCACATACTCCGGCAGGTAGCCGGGAAATACTACTGGATGGCGGAGGAGTTCCCCCAGGCGGGCATCAACCTGCGGTCGGCCACGGACCAGAATTTCCTGATCGTGGACATCACGAATCCCAAGAAGCACCGGGTCATCGGCGAGATGGACCGCTTCACCGTGCCGATGCTGCTGCACCAGTACGCCATCTACATGCACGAGGGCACCCAGTACCAGGTGGAGGAGCTGGACTTCGACGACAAGAAGGCCTACATCCGCCGGGTGGACGTGGGCTACTATACCGACGCGGACCTGACCACCAGCCTGAAGGTTCTGGACGAGTTCGACCGGGAGGACGACGGCCCGATCTCCCGGGCGCGGGGCGAGGTGCTGACGAGCTCCATCGTCACGGTGTTCAAGAAGATCAAGTTCGACACCCACGAGAACCTGGGCTGGGGCCCGGTGACGCTGCCTGAGCTGGAGATGCAGACCACCGCCGCGTGGTGGATGCTGCCCGAGAGCCTGGAGAGCCGCTTCGAGCGGGAGCCGCTGAAGAACGCGCTGGTGGGCCTTTCCCACCTGCTGCGCCACATCGCGCCGATGTATCTGATGTGCGCGCCCCAGGACATCAGCGTGGTCTACCATGTGAAGGACACCTTCACCCAGCGGCCCACCATCTACCTGTACGATTCCGTGCCCGGCGGCATCGGGCTTTCGGACCGCGTGTACGAGATGGACAAGACCCTGTTCGCCCACGCCCGGGAGATGCTGCGCGCCTGCCCCTGCCGGGACGGCTGCCCCAGCTGCGTGGGCGCGACGGCGGGGCCGGGGGCCAAGGGGACGCTGATCATGCT